>JAEXGP010000342.1 GCA_023450775.1 Actinomycetes bacterium
GACGTGCACCGTCCGGTCGGTCGGATCGGCGGCCTGGGTCCCGACGGACTGCATCACTTCCCGGCCTTGGCCGCCGCCTCGGCGAACTTGGTGACCACGGCGTCGGTGTAGGTGCTCTCGGGCTGGACCTTGTCGATCTTGCCGAGCTCCTTGTTGAACTCCGCCGAGGCGAACAGGTTCTTCGCCAGGCCGCCACCGAGGTAGTCGGGGCCCACCTGCTCGGAGGCGTTCAGGAAGATGAGGTCGCCGAGCTGGGACTTCGCCTCGTCCTCGGTGATCGACAGCTCGGCCGCGATCGCCTTGGCTGCCGCCGCGGGATCGGACTTGATCAGCTCGACGGCCTTGTCCTGCTGCTCGACCCAGGTGGTCACGGCGTCGGGGTACTTCTCCGCGAACTCGTTGGTGACCACGGCCAGGTCGTAGGTGGTGTGGCCCTTGGCCGACAGCTCGGCGGAGTCCACCAGGACCTTGCCGCCCTCGGACTCGAGCTTGGCCAGGTTGGGGTTCCAGACGTAGGCGCCGTCGATGTCGCCGCGGGTCCACGCCGCGTAGATCTCGTCGGGCGCGGCGTCGATGATGTTCACCGACGACGGGTCGACGCCGGCGTCGTCGAGCGCCGCCAGCAGCGAGAAGTGCGAGGTGGACGCGAACGGCGTCGCCACCGTCTTGCCCTTCAGGTCCTCGAGCGTCGTCACCTTGGACGAGCGCACCACCAGCGCCTCGGCGGCACCGATGACGTCGTGGATCCACGGCACCTGGTACGCCAGCTCCTGCGAGAGGCCCCGGGAGACCGGGCTGGAGCCGGCCAGGCCGATGTCCACCGCTCCGGCGGCGACGGCCTCGTTGACGTCGCCACCGGAGTCGAACTTCTTCCACTCGATCTCGGTGTCGGGCAGGGCCTCCTCGAGCCAACCCTCGTGCTTGACGACCAGGTCGCCGTTCGGGATCGCCTGGTAGGCGATCGTGATCTTCTCGGGCGCCTCGGCGGCCGCCGGCTCGCTGCCGGAGCCGGACGACGATTCGTCCTTCGAGTCGTCGCCGCACGCAGCGGCGAAGAGCCCGAGGGCCAGGACCGCTGCCACTGCGGCCGCGATCCGGTGTCGAATGGTGCTGCTCACTGTCTCCTCCAAGTGGGGTGGTGGGTGTGCCGTCGGTTGCCGCCGACGGTGTCGGTGCGGGCCCCGGCGCCGCGTGTCGTGGTGCCGGGGTCCCGCCCTTCGTCAGGCCCGGCCCTTCCAGGGCACGGCCCGTCGCTCGATCGCCCGGATGATCTGGTCGATGGCGACGGCGCAGAGGCCGATGACGATCACGCAGAGCACGGCGATGTCGGTCTGGTTGAACTTCTTGGTCGACCACGCGAGTCCGCCGATGCCGGGGATCCCGTTGACGGTCTCGGCGGCGACGATCGTGGTGAAGGCGAACCCCACCGCCAGCCGGATCCCGGTGAAGAGCTCGGGCCGCACCGCCGGCACGACGAGGTGGCGCACCACCTGCAGCCGGCTGGCGCCCTGGGACCGGGCGGCGTCGAACCACTCGGCGCGGATCGACTCGGCGCCCGCCACCACCGACAGCGCGATCGGTGCGACCGCGGCCAGGAACAGCAGCCACACCTTCGAGGTGTCCTCGATGCCGAACCAGATGATCAGCAGGGCGAAGTAGGCGAGGGGCGGCAAGCTGCGCACGAAGTTGAGGAGCGGCTCCGTCGCGGTGCGGATCGGCCGGACCGTCGCCATCGCCAGCCCGATCGGGACTCCGATGACGATGGCGGCGCCCACGCCGAGGACCAGGCGCTTGCCGCTCGCGGCGAGGTGCTCCCAGAGGTAGTGGCCCTCCAGGCCGCGCACGCCGTCGTGCGTGGTGACGGACTCGACGAAGCGCTGCCACACCGAGCCCGGGCGGGGGACGATCAGCTCGGGCCAGATCTCCAGGGCCGTCACCGCCCACCAGGCCAGGACGAGGCCGCCGACCGCGGCCACGCGGATGGCCACCCGGCGCGCCGCCGCAGCTCGCGTGGCTCGGCCGCGGGTGCGGTCCGCGGTGCGGCCGGGGTCCGACCCGGCGGGCACCGGGTCGACGAGCTCGGGTGTGGTGGCGGTCATCCGTCGAGAGGGTCGCCCAGCGGCGGCGAGTACACGTGGACGCTGACCGCCGTACGTTCGGTCCGGTTGCTCAGCGTGTGGCGACCGATCGCCGACAGGGCGGTGGTCACGCCGGCCGGGATGTGGCGGGTCGTCGGGTCGCCGCCGTGGACGTCGGTGGTCTCCTCGGTCAGCTCCCCGGCGACCACGTGGACGACGCCGACCGATCCACCGTGATCGTGTGGATCGGCGGCGGACGAGGGGCCCCAGGTCATCAACCACACGTCGTACGCGGCGGTGGCGAGCATGCGGGAGCGCTGGACCGAACGGGCCGGCTCCGCCAGGTGCGTGTCCACCACCGAGCCCAGCCCCGCGGCGATCGCCTGCAGCGCCTCGTCCGACAGGGGCTCCGCCCGCGAGGCGGGGTGCAGGGCCATCGCCGCCAGGCGGCGGTCCGCGCTCAACGGAGCTCCACGGGACGCTGGATCGGTTCGCGATGTCGGGCGAGGGCGGTCATGTCGAAGATCTCGGGCACGCCGGCGGCGCTTCCAAGTAAACCTGACTGGAATGGTCAGGTTTTACCCCAGCACGGCGACAGGTGCAACCGCCGTCCCCCGCGCACGGCGGGAATGGTTCGCTGCCGACCGTTCGGACCGACCTGCACGCGCCGGCGGCCCCTAGGTTGGCCCGGTCCGAGGAACGGTCAGCGGGAGGTGCGGTTCGGATGGAGTTCGACCTGATGGTGGGCCCGAGCACGTGGGGCGACGCGGCCGACCTCGCCCGGCTCGCCGAGGGCGCGGGCTTCTCGGGCATGGTGTTCACCGAGACCGGTCAGACCCCGTGGATGAGCATCGCCGCCGCGGCGCAGGCCGCGCCCACGCTCGACTTCTCGACCGGCATCGCGGTGGCCTTCCCGATCAGCCCGATGGTGGCGGCAGGGATCGCGTGGGAGCTCGCCGGCAACACCGGCGGTCGGTTCCGCCTCGGTCTGGGCAGCCAGGTGCGGGCCCATGTCGAGCGTCGCTACAGCGCCGAGTTCGATCCGCCCGGCCCGCGCCTGCGCGACTACGTGCTCGCGGTGAAGGACTCGCTGGCCGCGTTCCGCGGGGACCGACCGCTCGATCACCAGGGCGAGTACTACCGGCTGACCTTGCTGCCCGATCAGTGGAAGCCGCCGCGGCACGCCTTCGGGGATGTCAAGGTCGACATCTCGGCGGTGGGCCCGTGGATGACGCGCATGGCGGGCGAGGTGGCCGACGGCATCCACGTCCACCCCCTGCACTCCATGCACTACCTGGAGCACCGGCTGCTGCCCTCGGTGGCCGAGGGCGCCGCATCGGCCGGACGCGACCCGTCGGAGGTCGACCTGCTGATCCCGGTGTTCATCGTCGCCGGCGACACGCCCGAGGAGCGCGAGATGCTCGACCGCCGTGCCCGCATGCAGATCGGCTTCTACGGATCGACCCGGAACTACGCGTTCCAGTTCGACGACCTCGGCTTCGACGGCACCTCCGCGGCGATGAACGACCGGCTCAAGGCCGGTGATCTGGCAGGGCTGACGGCCATCGTCACCGACGACATGCTCGAGCACTTCGCGATCGTGGGTCGCTGGGACGAGATCGCCGACCTGGTCGTCGCCCGCTACCGGGGCACCGCGGCACGCGTCATCAGCTACATGACGCAGGAGGACGTGGCCCGCAACCCGGAGCACGTCGGACGGTGGGCCGAGATCGCGCGAGCCGTGCGCGCCGCCTGATCGCCCTCCCGAGCGAGCTGGCTGTCGTTCCGGTCGCCAGGGCAACCGGAGCGACAGCCAGAACGAAGCACGGACCGGTCAGGTCGGGTCGGGGAAGTCGGGCGGTCGCTTGGCGATCCACGCCCGCACGCCCTCGGCGTAGTCGGGGAGTCCCATCATCTCGTCGAGCAGGCGCTCGGACCGCTCCACCGAGGTGCCCAGGTCGTCGTGCTGGTCCGCGTACAGCTGGTGCTTGGCGGCGCGCACCGACGCCGGCGACACCTCGGTGGCCAGGGCGCGGGCATACGCGTACGTGGCGGCCATCAGCTCGTCGGGCGGCAGCACCCGGTTGACCAGCCCCATCGAGGCGGCTTCCTCCGCGAGCACCACCCGGGACGACAGGAGCAGGTCGGCGGCGTGGCCCATCCCGACGAGACGGGGGAGCACCCATGACAGGCCGTACTCGGCGGGCAGCCCGAGCCGGGGCGCCGAGGTCGTGAGCTTGGCGCCCGCGGCGGCGAACCGGAGGTCGCAGTAGCAGGCGAGCACCAGCCCGACGCCCGCCGCCGGGCCGTTGATCGCGGCGATCACCGGCGTGGACAGCCCGTAGTGGAACGCGAAGGCGTGGTCGAACTCCGGTCGGACGCCGTAGCCGGGTTCGGCCAGCGGCTCCCGCACCCCGTCGTCGTAGCGACCCGCCTCGGCGTGCTGCTCGAGCGCATCGGTGTCGGCACCGGCGCAGAAGCCGCGGCCGGCGCCCGTGACCACGATGGCGCGGACACCGGGGTCGGCCTCGGCCCGTGCGATGTGCCGCCGGTACTCGGTGTGCATGCGCCCGGTCCACGCGTTGAGCCGGTGCGGGCGATCCAGCGTCACGGTGGCGACGCGGTCGGCGACCTCGTAGCGGACGGGGCTCGGTGAGGTGTCGCTGGCCATGCCGCGAGCATCCCAGGCCGGCCGGGGCCGCTCCAGCGGACGACGCCGTGTCGAGTCACGCTCCGAGCCATCCGGGCCGCCATGCGGCCTCCACTACGCTCGCCGCGGTGATGCAGTTCGGACTGCTGGGTCCGCTGCGGGTCCTCGATGCCGAGGGGACGGTGGTCGAGCTGGGCGGTCGACAGCCGCGGACGATCGTCGCCCGTCTCCTCCTCGCGGACTCGCGGCCCGTCACGGTCGAGGCGATGGTGGATGCGATCTGGGGCGACGAGCCCCCGGCGTCGGCCGTGGGGACGCTCCAGACCTACGTGTCGCGCCTGCGGCGGAGGCTCGACGGGTCCGCCGCGCTGCTGTTCGATGCCGGCGGCTATCGCCTGGAGGTCTCCGACGACCAGGTCGACCACCACCGGTTCGAGGCGCTGGCCGATCGAGGTCGTGTCCTGCTCGAGGGCGGCGAACCCGGCGCGGCCCGCGAGGAGCTGCTCCGGGCCGAGGCGCTGTGGCGGGGGCGGGCGCTCGAGGAGTTCGCCGACCTGGACTTCGCTGCGGGGATGGCAGCTCGCCTGGAGGAGCGCCGGCTGGTCGCGATCGAGGACCGCCTCGCTGCCGAGCTCGAGCTGGGGCGGCACGCGTCCGCGGCGGGGGAGCTGGGCGAGCTCGTCGCGGCGCATCCGCTGCGGGAGCGACTGCAGGAGCTGCACGCGCTCGCGCTGTACCGCTCGGGGCGCCAGGCGGACGCGCTGCGCAGCCTGGCCGATGCCGGCCGGCACCTCCGTGACGAGCTCGGGCTGGAGCCGAGTCGTCCGCTGCGCGACCTGGAGGCCGCGATCCTCGCCCAGGACCCGTCGCTCGACCGCCCGGATGCACCGGTCGCCGCGGCTCCGGGCGCGGCGACGTCGGATGCCGCTCCGAAGCCGTCCTCGGATGCCGTCGGACCTTCCGAGAGCGGCCGTGCGGCGGGCATCGGGTCGGGCGCCACACCGTTCGTCGGTCGCGACGAGGAGATCGGCGTGCTCGTGGACGCCTTCGACGCAGCGCCCGGGGACGCGCGGTTCGTGGTGATCGAGGGCGAGCCGGGCATCGGCAAGACGCGCCTGGCCGAGCAGTTGCGGCTGGTGGCGCTGGACCGGGGCGCCCTCGTCACCTGGGGCCGCTCGGACGAGGGCGGCGCTGCCCCCGCCCTGTGGCCGTGGCTCGGCCCGCTCCGCTCGGTCGCCGCGCACCTCGGTGAACCGCTGCCTGCGGTCGCCGACCTCGTCGGGGACCAGGCGTCGCTCGTGTCCGGCCAGGCCGACCGGTTCCGCTACGAGTGGTTCGAGTCCGTGGCCGACGCACTCGAACGAGCCGCAGCGTCGACGCCGGTCGTGGTCCTGCTCGACGACCTCCAGTGGGCCGACGAGACGTCGCTCGAGCTGCTCGGCTACCTCGCCCGCCGACTCGAGCGTGGTGTGCTCGTCGTCGGCACCATGCGCCAGCTCGAGATGGGGCGCAACGACGCGTTGACCGACGCGCTGGCCGCGATCGCCAGGCGGGCCACGAGCCGCCGGCTGCGGTTACGGGGTCTGACCGAGGAGGCGACCTCGGAGCTGCTGGACGCCGTGGCCGGGGAGCCCGCGAGCCCCGAGGTCACGGCAGCCGTCCAGGCGAGGGCCGAGGGCAACCCCTTCTACGCGATCGAGCTCGCTCGCCTCATCGGCGAAGAAGGCGTCTCGCACGTGCCGAGCACCGTGGGTGACGTCATCCGCCGTCGCGTGGCGCGCCTGCCCGAGCCGACCGCCGAGGCGTTGGCGGTCGCGGCCGTCGTCGGGCGCGACGTGCCGCTCGACCGGGTCGCAGCGGTCATCGACGCGCCGCTCGACGAGGTGCTCGAGCTGATGGAGCCGGCGGTGGTCCAGCGCCTGCTCGTCGAGTCCTCGGAGATCCCGGGGACGCTGCGCTTCAGCCACGCCCTGGTCCGCGAGGTGCTGCTCGAGGACCTGACGCCGCTGCGGCGGGCTCGACTGCACCTGCGGGTGGCGGACGCGATCGAGGCCGCCGGCGCGGGCGTCGACGACGCCGAGATCCTGGCCGAGCACCTCTGGCAGGCCGCCCCGATCGGCGTGGGCCGGCGTGCGGCCGACGCCCTGGAGGCGGCGGTGGACGTGGCGATCGGCCGCGTCGCGTACGCGACCGCGGAGGACCTCCTGCTCAGGACGATCCGCCTCCGCCGGACCAGCGGGTCGACGCCGGAGGACGAGGCGGCCGAACTCCGGGCGATCTACCGCTGGCTCGAGGTCGCCCGCGCCCGGCGCTACTTCTCGGGAGCCGATCGCCCGGAGCTCGTCGCCCGGGCCAAGGAGCTGGCCGAGCGGAACGGCGAGCGCGACGTCCTGCTCGACGTCGTCTGGTTCGAGTGGTCGGCCTGCGCGACCGCGAGCCGGATCGACGAGGGCGTCCCGATCGCGGAGCAGCACTGGGAGCTCACCGCCGACGACAACGACCCCTGGGTGCGGGCCCGCGGACACCAGATCGCCGGGGTCCTGCACTGGATGCGGGGCGACCTCGGTGCCTCCGCCCGCTCCCTCAACGAGTGCATCGGGCTGCTCCCCGACGCACCCTCCGGATCGGGCCTCCGTGAGGAGGTGGCGATGGTGGCGCGCACGTTCGCCATGTGGACCAACGCGGCCTGTGGACACATCTCCGCCGATGACGCCATCGCGCAGGCCGACGCGATGCTCGCAGGCGCTGCCGGCGACCGCTTCGCCGTCACGTCGATCTGCGGCTTCGCCGCGACGACCGCGATGTCGCTCGGCCGATGGGAGGACGTCGAGCGCTACGCCCGGATCGGCCGGGATGCGGACCCCGACGCGCAGTTCTCGTTCTGGTCGGGACAGAACCTGATGCACCAGGGCGTGGCGCTCGCGTGGCGGGGCGACCTGGACCTGGCGGTCGAGACGTTCACGGCCGGCGTCGACCGCTACACCGAGGTCGGCGGCCGATCGGCCACCCCGACCTTCGAGGCCTGCCTGGCCCTGCACCTCGCTCGCCACGGCGACCTCGACCGGGCCCGCCGCCACGTCGAGTCCGCCCGCCGGCGCCTGGACCGGTACCGGGAGGGGTGGAACGCGTCGATCGTGCTGACCGTCGAAGGTGTGGTGGCGGGGCTGTCCGGCGACGAGCCCGAAGGGCGCCGGCTGATGGCCGCAGCGGTCGAGGTGGCGACGGCGCAGGAGGCCCTCGCGCTGGCGGACCGTGCCCGCGCCGAGGCCGCGACCTTCGGCTGGGAACCGGCCTGACGCAGGGCGACGCGGTCAGCTGCGGCCGTTCGGCTCCAGGCGTTCGGTGACGCGGGCGCACCGGTCGAGCACCTCGTCGAGCGACGGGTCGTCGCGCCATCCGAGCACGAGCTCCTGAGCGCCGGCCGACTCGAGTGCCCGCAGGTCCTCGGCGATCTGCTCCGGCGAACCCACACCCGCACGGCGGTCGCCGGCAGCGGGTTCGTCGCTGACGTCGACGGTGACGCGCACGACGAGCCGGAGCCGGTCGGGGTCACGCCCGGCCCGTGCGGTGTGGTCGCGGATGGCCGCCCAGCCGGCCCGGAGCTCGTCCGGGGTGGGGTCCATCGGGTTCCAGCCGTCCGCCCGGTTGGCGATGCGCTCGAAGCCGGCCGAGGTCGACGCGGCGAGGAGCACGGGGGACCGCGGACGGGTGCGGGTCGGCGGCGGTGCGGCCTCGAGGAGGTCGAGCGCCGACTCCAGGGCGCCGACCCGGCCGGCGCCGCCGGCTGCGCGCCGTCCTGCTGCGCCGAGACCCAGCCCGACCGTGAGCCGGCCCTGGCTCGCGAGCTCGAGCGTCCGGATCGCCCGTACGAGCTGCGGGCCGGGGTAGGACGGCGCGGCGAGGACGCTGGTTCCCAGTCCGATGCAGGTCGTGGCGGCGGCCGCGACCGTCAGCACACCCACCGGGTCGAGCGCCCCGGTTCCTGGGGGCGGATCCATGGCCCACAACGACGAGTAGCCGAGCGACTCCGCGGCGAGCGCCGCGGCGCGGACGGTCGCCACGTCCGCGAGACGGCCGGTCTGGGGGATGCTGACTCCGACGAGCACGGGGAACCTCCTTCGGTGTCCCCAGTGCACCGCGGGCCGCTCGACGACCGCTCGACGCTCGCTAGCGCGGGGTGGCCTCCCCGTCGGCACCCCGAAAACCGACAAGCCCGAACCCTGAGGGTCCGGGCGTCCGGGATGTCTCGCGACATCGCAGGAGTGCGCGAGGAGGGACTTGAACCCTCACGTCCTTGCGGACACAGGAACCTGAATCCTGCGCGTCTGCCAATTCCGCCACTCGCGCGAGTGAGCGACGCACTGTAGCGCGCCGCCGGGGCGGCCTCCCAAGGCGATGGCCGGCGGCACGAGCCCGAGAGGGAGCAGCCGGCCGCGCCCGTCAGGCGCCCCCGTCAGCCGCCGGTGACGACCTCGTTGACGACCTCGTAGGCCTCCACGTTCGGACCGCCCTCGTCGCCCCCGCTCGGGCCGTGGCCGTGGGCCGCCTTGAACGAGTCCGAGTTGAGCCAGCCGACGAACGACTCCTTGGTGTCGAACACCATCTGGGCCACGTAGGGGTCCTCGTCCCGGACGGGTCGCAGGAGCGTGGAGCGGATCAGACCGGGCACTGCGCTCAGCGTGCCGTCCATGGAGCCCGCGAAGTGCTGCTCGAACATCTCGGCGCGCTCGCGGTCGACATCGATCCGGTTCATGACGACGTACATGGCTGTCGACTCCTCTGCCGGACGCTCCGGCGGTCGTTCCGATCTCCCCCGACCGTACCGGCGCTACCGTCGGCCGATGGACGCGCCCTCCCCGGACCGCTCGCCGACCACCCTTGCCGTCCTGGTCGGACGCCCGGCGGAGCACGTCGCACCGAACGGCCGCGTGGTGCGAACCGCGTTCCGCAAGCACGTGGTCGAGGGGTCCGTCGCCGTCGGGACGACCAACCTCCAGGGCGACGAGCAGGCCGACCTGCGGGTCCACGGGGGCCCCGACAAGGCGGTGCTCGCGTACTCGGCGGACCACGCCCCGGCGTGGCGGGCGGTCGACCCGGCCCTGGCCGCGCCCGGAGCGTTCGGCGAGAACCTGCACGTGGACGCCTTGACCGAGCGCGACGTCTGCATCGGCGACCGGTGGACCGCGGGCTCGGTCCTGTTCGAGGTGTCCCAGCCCCGTCAGCCGTGCTGGAAGGTCGACGACCGCTGGGGTCGTGACGACCTGGTCGCCCGGATCGAGGCGTCGGGCCGGACCGGGTGGTACCTCCGCGTGCTGCAGGAGGGCGTCGTGCAGGCCGGCGACCGATGGGCGCTGGTGGCCCGTCCCCACCCCGAGTGGACGGTCGCACGGGCGACCGAGGTCCGGTTCCACCGGACCGACGACCTCGCCGCGGCCCGGGAGCTCGCGTCGCTACCGGAGCTCGCAGCGTCGTGGCAGCGAGCGCTCGATGCGCGGCTGCAGCGCGCCGAGGAGGTGGGTGCGGACGGAGGCGACGCCTCGGGCCGTCAGCTCGGCACCCTCGACTGACGCACGCTCGCCACGCAAGGCGTCGCGGGCGCTGCCCCGGGTGGGGGTGCCGGGCATCGCTATCGTTGGGTCGATGGCTACCCAGGGCTTCGAGGGCCGCCTCGAACGCATGGTGGAGGGAACCTTCAGCCGCTTGTTCCGGTCGTCGGTGAAACCGGTCGAGTTCGGTCGCAAGCTGCAGCGGGAGATGGACTCCCGGCGCTCCGTCGCGGTGGACGGCCGGACGATCGTCCCCAACTGGTACCGGTTCACGGTGTCGGTCGAGGACTACGAGCAGTTCGTCGACATCGAGGGCACGCTCCGCCGCGAGCTGGCGGACGCCGCCCGGGAGCACGCCAGGGACGAGGGCTACTCGTTCGTGGGCCCGGTCGACATCGAGCTGGGTGCCGACGAGCGGCTCCGCACCGGGGTGCTCGACGTCGAGTCACGCTGGGTCGAGGGCGAGGGCGGGCTGCCTCCGGGTGCGCTCATCCTCCCGACGGGCGACCGCGTGCCGCTGGGGGAGTACGTGGTGTCGGTCGGGCGCCAGGCGGACTGCACGATCGTGCTCGCGGACCCGAACGTGAGCCGGGTGCACGCCGAGGTGCGCCCCGCCGGCGACGGCTTCGTGGTCGCGGATCTGGGTTCCACCAACGGGACCAAGGTCAACGGCGTCCGCGTCGCCGAGCACGAGCTGCAGGACGGCGACGAGGTCCGGTTCGGCAACACGGCCGTCCGGTTCGAGGCCTCGTAGGCTCCGCGGCCGTGCCCGAGCAGCTGCTCACCATCCTGAAGCTCTGCCTCCTGGCGCTGCTGTACCTGTTCTTCCTGCGCGTGCTGCGGGCGGTGTGGACCGAGGTGAACCCGCCCAAGACCGCGGCGGCCCCGGCGGCACCGGTGGCGACGGGCACCGCCCGGTCCCGTCGTGCCGCCAACCGCGCCGCCGGCCGCAGCCGTCGCAAGGACGTGGTCCCCACCCGGCTGGTGGTCGTGGAACCGCCGGCGCGTCACGGCACGGAGTACCCCCTCGGGCCCGACATGACCGTCGGACGCGCGCAGGGTTGCAACCTGGTGTTCGACGAGCAGTACGTCTCGCAGGTCCACACCCGGATCTTCAGCCGGGACGGCTCGGTGTTCGTCGAGGACCTCGGCTCCACCAACGGGACGTGGGTCAACGGCACGCGGGCGGTCGGCCAGATGCCGGCCCGCCTCGGTGACCGCATCCAGATCGGCAACGTCGTGATGGAGGTCCGGTGACCACCCTCACGATCGGCGCGTCCTCGCTCGTGGGCCAGGTGCGCAGCGCCAACGAGGACTCGTTCCTGGTCACCGAGGATCTGGTCGCCGTCGCCGACGGGATGGGCGGCCACCGCGCCGGTGAGGTGGCGTCGGCCGACACGGTCGAGGTGCTGCGGCTCGCCGCCGGTTCCCGCGCCGTCGAGGACCTGGTCGCCGCGGTGCACCGGGCCAACCGCCGCATCAACGAGCGGGCGGCCGAGGACGACGAGCTCCGCGGCATGGGCACCACGGTCTGCGTGGTCGGGCTGGTCCGCTTCGACGACGAGGAGCAGCTCGCGGTGCTCAACGTCGGCGACTCGCGCGTCTACCTCCTGGCCGACGGCGTGCTGACCCAGCTGACCGAGGACCACTCCCTCGTCGAGACCCTGCTGCGGGAGGGACGCATCTCGCCCGAGGAGGCCGAGCACCACCCGCAGCGCAACGTGATCACCCGGGCGCTGGGCGTGGAGGCGCTGGTGGTCGTCGACGCGTGGCTCCTCCACCCGACCGACGGCGACCGCCTGCTCCTGTGCAGCGACGGTCTGTTCGGCGAGCTGTCCGAGGACCGCATCTCGGAGATCCTGACCGAGGCCGAGGATCCCGAGGTGGCGGCGCGCCGGCTGGCGGCCGAGGCCGACGCTGCCGGCGGTCGCGACAACATCACGGCCGTCGTCCTCGACGTCACGGGCACGGGCCAGCCCGCCGCCCCGGTCGACGGCCGCTACCGGCGCATCAGCACGCCCGCGATCGACATGTCCGATCCCGACGAGTCGGGGCCCCGCACCGACACCGTGCCGCTCGTGATCGCCCCCGATCCGGGCCCCGGCGAGGACGGCGAGGATGGTGAGACGGTCGAGGACGTCGACCTCGTGGACGAGGCCGCGGCGACCGACGACGCGGCGCCCGAGCCGAGCGATGCCGGCACCCTCGATGCGCCGGTCGCGCCGGTGGACGAGCCGGCGGCCCCTGCGGTCGCGGACGCCGCGCAGGTCGAGGACACGGCCCACGAGCCGCCCGGACGCCGGTGGCGCAC
>JAEXGP010000188.1 GCA_023450775.1 Actinomycetes bacterium
GACCCCGACGGCACCCCCGCCACGGGTCCCGACGGTTGGTACCGCACCGGCGACCTCGGCGCCGTCGACGACGGCGGCGTGCTCACGGTGCTCGGCCGGGCGGACGACCTCATCATCTCGGGCGGGACGAACGTGTGGCCCGCCCCGGTCGAGGACGTGCTGCGTGGCGATCCCCGGGTGGCCGACGTCGCCGTCGTCGGACGCCCCGATCCCGAGTGGGGTCAGCGGGTGGTGGCGGTCGTCGTCCCGGCCGATCCGGGTGCGCCGCCGACGCTCGCAGCGCTGCGTGACAGGGTGCGCGCCCAGCTCCCCGTCGCGGCCGCACCCAAGGAATTGGAGCTGGTGGACGTGCTCCCACGCACGTCGTTGGGCAAAATCGCGAGGCACCGACTCGTCGACGCCGTCGGTGGGCTCCGTGACGAGCATGCGTCCGTCCACGACGAGGACGCTCGAAAGGCGGGATCCGGCGATGCCGAACGATGAACCTCCGGGAACGGGCGAAGGGACATCCGTGTCGGGATTCGTCAGCTTCGACCACGTGGCGATCGCCGTCCGCCGCCTGACCGACCCCTGGCCGGTCTTCGCCGACGTGCTCGGCGGCACGTACCTGGACCGGGGCATCAACCCCGGCTTCGGCTGGACGCAGATGCGGTTCGCCAACGGGTTCGTCGTCGAGGGCCTCAACCCCGAGCAGACCGATCGGGCCGACTTCCTGACCCGCTTCCTGGATCGCCACGGTCCGGGACCGCACCACCTGACGTTCAAGGTGCCCGACCTCACCGCCGCGCTCGACGCGCTGCGCGCCGCCGGGTTCGACCCGGTCGACGAGGATCGCAGCGACCCGGCGTGGGCCGAAGCGTTCCTCCGGCCGTCGCAGGCGCACGGCATCGTCGTCCAGCTGGCCCAGGTGGGCCCGCAGCCGCTCCCGGCGCCACCCGAGCCCGAGGGGTTCCCCGAGATGACCTATGACCACCCGGTCGCGTCGCTCGGACGCGTGGTGCACGCCGTGGCCGACATCGAGGGGGCGCTCGGGCTGTTCCGCGACCTGCTCGGAGGCCGGGTGATGTCGTCCGGCGCCGCGGTGGACGGCAACCACTGGGTCGAGCTCGGCTGGGACGGCCCCGGTCGGCTGCGGCTGCTCGAGGGCGCGCACGCGGCGATCGCCGAGTGGATCGGCGACCGCCCCGGGCGGCTCCGCCACCTGTTCTTCAACTTCGACGAGCCGCGTCTTGTGCCTGGCGCGCGCGAAGTCGCGGAGAACCGCTGGGTCGTCGACGCCGACGACGTGCTCGGGACGCGCCTCGTCCTGGCTTCGAACGCCCGCAGCTGACACCGGGCACGCCCGACGCAGGCGCGGGTTCCACGGGCACGGGACCGGCGCCCTGCGGCACCATGTGGTCGTCCTCCAGGGAAGGGGCACCGATGGCCGAGGAGCTCGAGACCGGCTGGCGATCCGACACACCGCCCGGCGACAGCATCGAGTCGGACTTCATCCGGTGCTGGGCCGACCGGATCGCACACTTCGCGTCCGCCGGCGGCGTCCCGATCGTCGACGACGACACGCTCACGGTGCCGGTCTTCTCGACCCGCACCTTCTGGGGCAACCTCGGCGTGCTCCGGCGTCCGGACCGCAGCGTCCACGACATCGTCGACCGTCTCCGAGCGCACCTGCCGGCCGGCGCGCCGATCGCGCTGCTGTCGCCGTGGTCCGGCATCGACCTGACCCGTGCCGGCCTGGTCGACGACGGCCACCCACCGCTGATGATCCGCCCGCCGGGCCCTGCCACCGACATGTGGAAGGGACCCGTCGAGGTGGACCTGGTCGAGGTGGTCGACGAGGCGGGGCTCGGCGAGTGGGAGCGCACGTTGATCGAGGCCTATCCCACGCCGGGCGCCGAGGTGGAGCCGCCGCTCACGCTCTTCCCGGCCAGGATCCTGGGTGGCCGCACCCGCTTCTGGACCGCGTACCGGCACGGCGAGCCGGTCGGCGTGTCTGCGGGCCACGCGTCGGACCGGGTGGTCGAGATCGAGTTCGTGGCCACCATGGAGTCCGCCCGCGGCCGGGGCGTGGGGCGGGCGCTCACGTGGGCGGCCACGCAGATGGACCTCTCGGTCCCGGCGGTGCTCGTGGCCAGCGACCAGGGCCGGTCGGTCTACGAGTCCCTCGGCTTCCTCACCACCCGCCGCTGGACGTTCTGGGTGGGCGCCGTCCCCGACTGACGGTGAGGATCAGCGCTGGGCAGGCCGGGCCCGGAGCCGATCGGGCGGAGCGGCCGAACCGGCTGCTCAGAGGATCATCCCGCCGTCGACGACGATCGTCGTCCCCGTGATCCAGCTGGACATGTCGCTCGCCAGGAAGAGCGCGGCGTCCGCGATGTCGTCGGGCTCACCCAGGCGTCGGAGCGGGACGTGCTGGGCGATCGCCTCCTCGTTGTCCTGCCACAGCGCCTTGGCCATGTCGGTCTTGACCAGGCCCGGGCAGATGGCGTTCACGCGGACGCCGGGTGCCAGCTCCTTGGCGAGCGACCGGGTCAGGTGGATGAGCGCGGCCTTGGTCACGTTGTAGTGGCCGATCGACGGCTCCACGGTCAGGCCGCCGATCGACGAGATGTTGATGACGTTGCCGCCGCGCTCCTCCATGGCCCGCCGGTACGCCTCCTGGATCCACACGAACGAGCCGCGGAGGTTCACGTCGTAGGTCTTGTCGAGGCGGGGCAGGTCGATGTCGATCATGTTGCCCATGTAGGGGTTGGTCGCAGCGTTGTTGACCAGGATGTCGAGCCCGCCGAGGCGCTCGACCGTCGCGGCCACGCACGACGCAGCGGCGTCGGGATCGCCGGCGTTGGCGGCGAACACCTCCAGACGGGCGTCGCCGCTCGGCCGCATGCCGCGCCGGGCCTCGATCAGGGCGTCCTCCTTTCGCGACGAGAGCATGACCGACGCCCCGCACTCGGCGAACCGGGCGGCGATCGCCCGTCCGATCCCCCGGGACGCCCCGGTCACCAGCGCCACCTTGCCGTCGAGTCGGATCTCCATGTCCGGCGACCGTAGCCCTCCGTCCCGAGGCGCTCCCCGCTCGCAGGTTGGCAGGAATGCGCACACCGTTGTCCTTGCCGCCACACCTCCGACGGGCGGAGCATGGAGGCATGCACGACGCCCGTCCGCCCGACCGCACGGTGGTCCACGTGGTCGTGGACCGGCTGCACCTGCTCGACCTGGCCGGACCTGTCGAGGTCTTCCGGACCGCCAACCTGCTGGGCGCGTCGCCCCGGTACCGCAACCTGGTCGTCAGCCCCGACGGCGCGTCGGTCCGCTCCGACAGCGCGGTCACGGTCCTGCCCGACGCCTCGATCGCCGACGTGCTCGGCTCCCGCCAGCACCGCGACGCCGACGGGACCGACGGCATCCACACGCTCGTGGTCGTCGGCGGGTTGGGCGTGCACGACCACCTGGGCGACCAGGCGGTCCGCGACGGACTCGTCGCACTGGCGGAACGCGCCGAGCGCGTCACCTCGGTCTGCACGGGCGCGCTGCTGATGGCGGATGCCGGGCTCCTCCGTAACCGCCGGGCCACCACGCACTGGGCCTCGGTGGACGAGCTCGCCGAGCTCTCCCCCACCACGCTCGTGGAGGAGGACCCGATCTACGTGCGCGACGGCCACGTGTGGACCTCCGCCGGCGTCACGTCGGGCATCGACCTGGCCCTCGCGCTCGTCGAGGAGGACCACGGGATCGACCTGGCCCACCAGGTGGCGGCGTGGCTGGTCGTGTTCGCCCAGCGCCCCGGCGGGCAGTCCCAGTTCAGCGCCCGCACCACCGCCCGCCCGGCCCGGCGTCGCGAGCTCCGCGACCTCCAGCACTGGATGGCGGACCACCTGGCCGACGACCTGTCCGTCCCGGCGCTGGCGGAACGGGCCGGCATGAGCGAGCGCACGTTCGCCCGGGCCTTCCGCGACGAGACCGGCACCACGCCGGCCGCCTACGTCGAGTCCCTGCGACTCGACGCGGCGCGCCGCCTGCTCGAGACCACCGACCTGACGGTGGCGGGGGTCGCCCGGGAGGTGGGACTGCGCAGCCCCGAACGACTGCACCGCGCCGTGCGCCGCCACCTCGGCACCACCCCCGACCGCTACCGCCAGCACTTCGCCCGCACCTGAGCCGGTGCACTCGAACCACCCGTACTCGAACCACCCACACCCGAACCACCCGCACCCGAACCACCCACACCCGAACAGCACACCCGAACGAGGAGGCCACCGTGCCCACCCAGATCGCCCTCGCCCTGTACCCCGACCTGACGTTGCTCGACGTGATCGGCCCCTACCAGGTCCTCACGCTCGTGCCCGACGTGGAAGTCGTGGTGTGCGCGGCCGAGCGCGGTCGCGTGAGCGACGACAACGGGCTGATCCACATCGACGTCGAGCACTCGTTCGAGGACGTGCCGTCGCCCGACGTGCTGCTGGTCGGCGGCGGGTTCGGCACCCGGCGGCTCATGCGGCCCGACACGCCGATCGTCGAGTGGATCCGCGCCGCGGACGCCACCACCACGTGGACCGCCTCGGTCTGCACCGGCTCGCTCCTGCTCGGCGCCGCCGGGCTGTTGGAGGGCCGCCGGGCCACGACGCACTGGCACTACTCGGAGCTGCTCGAGAGCTTCGGCGCGACCTACACGCCGGAGCGGATCGTCGCCGACGGCAAGTACCTCACCGGCGCCGGCGTGTCGGCCGGCATCGACCTGGCCCTCACGCTCGCCGCCACGCTCGCCGGCGACGACGTGGCGCGGGCCGTGCAGCTCGGCATCGAGTACGACCCCCAGCCGCCGTTCGACGCGGGCAGCCCGTCCAAGGCCGGGCCCGAGCTCGTCGAGCTGGTCGGCGCGGTGAGCGACATGGCCGAGGCGCAGCGCACCGCCTGACGCGCTCGCCTCGGGCCCGGCGGGTTCTGTTCCACCTTTCCGACGCTGCAGCGTCGAGAAGGTGGAACGAAACGCGTGTCGTAGGTTGGCGCGATGCCGAACCGACTCGCGGAGCAGACCAGCCCGTACCTCCGCCAGCACGCGGACAACCCCGTCGACTGGTGGCCGTGGGGCGACGAGGCGTTCGAGCTCGCCCGCTCCACCGACCGGCCGGTCCTGCTCTCGGTGGGCTACTCGTCGTGCCACTGGTGCCACGTGATGGCGCACGAGAGCTTCGAGGACGACTCCGTCGCCGCGCTCATCAACGACTGGTTCGTCCCGGTCAAGGTGGACCGCGAGGAGCGTCCCGACGTCGACGCCGTCTACATGGAGGCCACGCAGGCCATGACCGGCCACGGCGGCTGGCCGATGACGGTGTTCACCGATCCCGAGGGTCGACCGTTCTTCTGCGGCACCTACTTCCCCCCGCAGGCACGCCAGGGGCAGGTGGGCTTCACGCAGGTGCTGCAGGCGGTGCACGAGGCGTGGACCGGCCGGCGGGAGGAGCTCCTCCAGCAGGCGGAGCGCCTGACCAAGTCGCTGCGCCGTTCCGTCGCCCAGGGCGACGGAAGCCTGCCGGGCACCGCGGCGCTCGACGAGGCGACGATGGGCATGCTCGCCGCCTTCGACGCCGACTGGGGCGGCTTCGGTCGTGCGCCCAAGTTCCCGCAGACGATGAGCCTGGACCACCTGCTGCGCCAGCACGTCCGGTCGGGGTCCGCCGCCGCCCTCGGCGCGGTGGTCACGTCGCTCGACGCCATGGCCTCGGGTGGCATCCACGACCACCTCGGCGGCGGCTTCAGCCGGTATTCGGTCGACCGCCAGTGGCTCGTGCCCCACTTCGAGAAGATGCTCTACGACAACGCGCTGCTGCTGCGGGTGTACGCGCACGCCGCCCAGGTCACGGGCGAGACCCGGTTCGCGGACGTGGCGGCGTCGATCGTCGACTACGTCCTGCGGGACCTCTCGCACGCCGACGGCGGGCGGTACTCGGCCGAGGACGCCGACTCGCTCCCCTCACTCGACGCCGACCACGCCGAGGAGGGCGCGTTCTACGTGTGGACGCCCGAGCAGGTCGCCGCCGCGCTGGACGCGGCGGGACTGGCCGAGCGCACGCAGGCCACGTGCGAGTGGTACGGCATCGCGCCCGGCGGCAACTTCGAGGGCGCGTCCATCCCCAACCGGCTCCACGCACGCGGGCAGCTGTCGCGCCCGCCCGAGATCGAGGCCGCCCGGGTGGCGCTCCTCGAGCACCGCTCGACGCGTCCCCGGCCGGGACTGGACGACAAGGTCCTGACCGAGTGGAACGCCCTGTTCGTCGCCGCGCTCGCCGAGGCCGGCGCCGCACTCGAGCGTCCCGACTGGATCGACGAGGCGGTCCGCACCGCGGAGTTCCTGCTGCGGGAGCTGCGCGCCGGCGCCGACGGCGAACCGCAGGACAACGCCGGTCCCGGGCGGTGGTTGCGGTCGTGGCAGGCGGGTGCCGAGGGTCAGCTCGGTCGGGCTCGGCACCTGGCCTACTCGGCCGATCACGGTGCGCTGCTCGACGCGTTCCT
>JAEXGP010000147.1 GCA_023450775.1 Actinomycetes bacterium
AGGCAGTAGTGCGGTCCGAACGCGAACGCCACGTGCGGGTTCGGGTCGCGGGTGAGGTCCAGCGAGTCCGGATCCGCGAAGTGGTCCTCGTCCCGGTTGGCGGACACGATCATGCCCAGCACCGCGCTCCCGGCCGGGACCTCGGTGCCGCTCAGCTCGACGTCCGCCGTGACCCAGCGCACCGCTCCGCAGACGACCGGGCTGCAGTAGCGGAGGAGCTCCTCGACCGCTGTCGAGCGCGCCAGCTCCGGCTGCTCCCGGAGGAGCGCGAACTGATCGGGGTGCTCGAGCAGCGCGTTGACGCCCGTGCTGATCAGTCCGGACGTGGTGTCGTGGCCGGCGAAGAGGAGCAGGAACACCATCGACGCCACCTCGGCGTCGCTGAGCCGGTCGCCGTCCTCGTCGTTGACCCGCACGAGTGCGCTCACGATCCGGTCGTCGGGCCGCCGGCGGGCGTCCTCGGCCAGGCGGTCGATGATCCGCATGAGCCGCCTCCCGAGCGGGATGGCCTTCAGGCGACCCGGACCCGTCGTCGGGAGATCGGTGAACCGCTGGACCACGTCGTGGAACTCGTCCCGGTCCGTGGGGCTCACCCCGAGCATCTCCGCGATGACCGTCAGCGGCAGCGGGACGGCGAGCTCCTCGACCAGGTCGACGGTCTCGCCGCGTGCCGACCGGGCGGCGATGCCGTCGAGCAGCGAGTCGAGCACCGAGGCGATGTCGTCCTGCATGCCGGCGACCATCTTGGGCGTGAACGCACGGTTCACCAGACGGCGGAGACGGGTGTGGTCGGGCTCGTCCTTGAACACCATGCTGTCGAGCAGCAGGTGGACGAAGCGCGGCATGAGCCGCTCGCGCACACCGGACAGGGGCTCCGGCTGGCTCGAGAAGCGCTCGTCGGTGTGGAGCGTCATCACGTCGTCGTAGCGGGTCAGCAGCAGCGTGCCCTTGGGGCCGAGGTCGGTGCGGGCCTCCGACACGGGGTGGTGCGCCCGCAGGTCCCGGTAGTGCGGGTGCGGGTTGCGGAACATGGCCTCGTCGTAGAGGTCCGTGACGACCGTGGTGGCTGGCGACATCGGGATTGAGCATACCCTTTCCCCTGTCGAGCCCACCGAAAAGAGTAGACTGATCTCCGCATGTCGATCCGGGGGGACCGGCGACAGGATTCGGGAGGATCGCGATGACCAATCGTCTCGACGGGAAGGTGGCGGTGATCACCGGCGCCGCTCGCGGGCAGGGCCGGGCCCACGCCGTCCGCTTCGCCGAGGAGGGCGCCGACGTCATCGCGCTGGACCTCTGCGAGCAGATCGACTCGAACCCGTACCCGCTGGCCAACCCCGAGGACCTCGCGGAGACCCAGCGTCTGGTCGAGGGACTCGGTCGCAAGGTCGTCGCCCGCCAGGCGGACGTGCGTGACCGAGTGGCGCTGCGCGACGCGATCGACGCCGGCGCGAGCGAGCTCGGCGGGCTGGACGTGGTCGTCGCCAACGCGGGCATCCTGCCGATGGCCATGGGCGATCCGCAGGTCGGGGACTTCGTCGACGCGGCGGACGTCGACCTGGTGGGCGTGATGAACACGGTGTCGGTCTCGCTCCCCCACCTGCCCGACGGGTCCTCGATCATCGTCACCGGCTCCACGGCCGGGCTGGTGCCCGGGGCCGCCGACAACCCGATCATGGGTCCGGGAGGCGCCGGCTACGGCTGGGCGAAGCGGACGATCGTCAGCTACGTCGAGGAGCTCGCGCTCCACCTGGCGCCGCGCCTCATCCGCATCAACGCCATGCACCCGTCGAACTGCAACACGCACCTGCTCCACAACGACGGCCTCTACGGGCTCTTCCGCCCCGACCTGGAGCACCCCTCCCGGGAGGACGCCGAGCTGGCGTTCACGTTCTTCCAGGCGATGCCCATCCCGTACGTCGAGCCCGAGGACGTCGCGAACCTGGCGTTGTTCCTCGCGAGCGACGAGTCGCGCTTCATCACCGGCCAGCAGATCGGCATCGACGGCGGCGCGCTCATCAAGGCCCGCCGCGGCGCCGGGCTCTGAGCCGACCGCCCGCCCCCGGATCGCACGAGAGAACCCCAGCACCCCTCGCCGAGGGCCTGCTGTCGAAGGAGCGACATGTCGACGACCACGTCCGCAGAGTTCGAGAAGGCCACCGACTACACGTTCAAGGAGGAGGACATCGAGCGGGCCAAGGCGCTCGTCGGTCGGTACCAACCCTCCACGGCCCGCGAGCACCTCACCGAGGCCACCCACGACGCCATGCGCAACTTCGCCCGCAGCTACGGCGACGACAACCCGCTCTTCAACTCCGAGGTCTACGGGGAGTCGACCCGTTGGGGCGCCCAGATCGCGCCGCCGATGATCCCGATCGCGCTCAACAGGCCGCTGTACGGCGACCCGCC
Source organism: Actinomycetes bacterium (assembly GCA_023450775.1). Classification (GTDB taxonomy): domain Bacteria; phylum Actinomycetota; class Acidimicrobiia; order Acidimicrobiales; family Microtrichaceae; genus Dermatobacter. The sequence goes on from JAEXGP010000147.1 coordinate 2,410, forward strand.
GGCCGAGAAGTTGAAGCGGCCGTCGTTCCGGGGCATCCACGTCTTCGTGTCCGGCAGCACGTGGGACTGGTACCGGCCGGTGTACGCGGGCGATCGCCTCTACAGCTTCGGCGGCACCGAGTCGGTCGTCGAGAAGCAGTCCGAGTTCGCCGAGCGCTCGGTGCTCGTCACCTACGTGAGCGTGAAGATGAACCAGCGGGCCGAGATCGTCGCCATCTCGCGCACGCTGGCCATCCACACCGAGCGCAGGACTGCGAGGGAGAAGGGCAAGTACAACGACATCCAGCCCGCCACCTACACCGACGAGGACATCGAGCGGATCGAGGAGGTCTACGCCAACGAGCACGTCCAGGGCGGCGAGACCCGGTGGTGGGAGGACGTCACGATCGGCGAGGAGCTCACGCCGATGGCCAAGGGCCCCCTGACCGAGACCGACATGATCGTCTTCCACGCCGGCGGCTACGGGTTCGTGCCCTACGCGCCCTGCTCCAACCGCATCGCCCACAAGAACCGACAACGGATCGCGCCGTTCTACGTGAAGAACGAGTACGGCGTCCCCGACGTGGCGCAGCGGGTGCACTGGGACTCCGCGTGGGCGCGGGCGATCGGGAACCCGATGGCCTACGACTACGGGGTCATGCGCGACTGCCACCTGTCGCACTTCCTCACGGACTGGATGGGCGACGACGGCTGGCTCGTCCGGCAGTCCAGCGAGATCCGCAAGTTCAACTACATCGGCGACACCCACTTCATCACCGGTGAGGTGGTCGGCAAGCGGGTGGAGGACGGCCTGCACCTCGTGGACATCGAGCTGCGCGGCACGAACCAGCGCGACGTGGTCACCTGCCCCGGCACGGCCACCGTGGCGCTCCCCAGCCGTGAGCACGGCGCCGTGCTCCTGCCCGACCCGCCGGAGGACCTGGCCCGCCGCGCCGTCGACCTGATGGCCCGCCACGGAGAGATCGAGCAGGAGCGCCGGGCGGCCGGCAAGGACTGATCGGGCTCCGGCGCGGGCGCGTCCGACGCCACGCGGCGGCGCGCCGCTCAGCTCGGTTCGGTCTCCCGGGCCGCCCGTTCGGCGGCCGCTCGTTCCATGCGGGCCGCCACGCCCTCGATCTGGTTGGTCGTCTCCTGGGCGAACAGCATGCGGCGGCGGGACCGGTCGCTCTCGGCCTCGTTGAGGTTCTCCTTGACCCGCCCGAGCAGGTCGGCCGGGATCCGGGTGAGCGGCCGCGCCAGGTCGAGCGTCTCGTCACGCAAGTGCCCGGGCGACACCACGCGGTGGACCATCCCACGTCGGAGCGCCTCGTCGGCGGTCACCCGCTCGTTGAGCAGGTACAGCTCCCTCGCCATGGCGGTGCCGACGATCTCGGTCCAGAACACCGTCCCCCCGTAGTCACCGGACAGCCCGTTGGGGACGAAGCCGGCGCAGAACAGGGCGTCCTCGGCGGCCACGCGGAGGTCGCACGCGCCGGCCAGGCTGAACCCCGCCCCGACCGCCGGACCGCCGACCATGGCGATCGACGGCTTGGGCATGAGGTGCAGCAGCATCGCGGCGTGCTGGTCGTGACGGGACTGGTCGCCCTCGAGCGCGCGGGGCGGGACGCCGAGCTCCATCCCCGGACCGGACGAGTCCTTCACGTCGCCGCCGGCGCAGAAGCCGCCGTGGTGTCCGGCGGCCGCGGCGCCGGTGAGCACCACGACCTTGACCTCGGGCTCGGCGGCGGCCCACTTCACCGCAGCGTCGAGTGCGGCGATCAGCGGTCCGTTGAGCGCGTTGCGGCGCTCCGGTCGGTTCAGCGTGATGATGCCGACCCGGTCGACGACCTCGGTCAGCAGGATGGGCGGATCCGACTCGTCCGGCACCGGGTCTCGTTTCACTCGCTCGACGTAATTGAGGGTACTGTATCCCCGCCGACCGAGGGAGACAGGTGACGATCCAGCTCCAGCTCAGCGAGGACCAGTCGCTCTTCCGGGAGACGACGGTCCGCTTCATCGAGTCCGAGCTCCCGCTCGCCGCCACTCGACAGTGGCACGAGCGGTCCGAGGGGTTCGACCCCGGATGGCTGGTCGGCGCCGCCGAGCTCGGCTGGTTCTCCATGCTGGTGCCCGAGTCCGAGGGCGGCGGCAGCGTCAGCGGCAACCCGGTCGCGGACGCCGCGCTGGTCGCCGAGCAGTTGGGCCGCCAGGTCCAGCCCGGTCCGTTCGTCCCGATGAACGTGGCCCTGTGGGCGATCGCCCGCCACGGCGACCCGGCGCGACGCGCCGAGCTGCTGCCCGCGGCGGTCGGGGGCCGGCAGATCGTCACCTGGGCCGCGCACGACACCGACGGCAACTGGGACCTCGGCGCGGGGGTGACGGTCACGGCCGGGGGCGACCGACTCCGGGTCTCGGGCGCCCGCGGCCAGGTGCAGGACGCGGGCCAGGCCGACTGGGTGCTGGTCGCGGGGACGCTCGACGGTCGACCGGTGCAGGTCCTCGTGCCGAGCGACGCTCCGGGGGTCCGGCTCGAGCCGCTGGCGACGCTGGACCTCGCCCGGCGGATGGCGGACGTCCGCCTCGACGGGGTCGAGGTCCCGGCCGACGCGCTGGTCGACGGCGGTGAGGACGCCATGGCGTCCATGCACCGGTTGGCTGCGGTGCTCGCGGCGGTCGAGACCGTCGGGGCCATGGACGCGCTGCTCGCCATGACCGTGGAGTACGCCAAGGACCGGATCGCGTTCGGCCGGCCCATCGGGTCGTTCCAGGCGCTCAAGCACCTGATGGCCGACCTGGCGCTCGCGCTCGAGGTGGCCAAGGCGGCAGCGGCCGCCGCGATCGCCGCCGTCGGGAGCGACCGCGACGACGCGGCCGAGATCGTGGCCATGGCGGCGGCCGCGATCGCGGAGAGCGGCGATGAGATGGCCCAGCAGTGCCTCCAGATCCACGGCGGCATCGGCTACACGTGGGAGCACGACCTGCACCTGCTGATGCGGCGCATCCAGACCAACGGCGCCCTGTACGGCACCGCCACCTGGCACCGCGAGCAGCTGTGCCGGTTCCACCGGCTCGGCGAGGAGGCGGCTCGATGAGCGCGACCGACGAGGAGCTCCAGGAGTACCGCGCCACGGCCGAGGCGTGGCTGGCCGAGCACCTGCCCGAGCGGACCGGACCCGTCCTGCGGGCGGCCCACGACACGACCCCCGAGCAGCTGGCGCAGGAGCGGGCGACCCAGCGGATGGTCCACGAGGCCGGCTACCTGGGCATCACGATCCCGCTCGAGTACGGCGGCCAGGGCCTCAGCGGCGCACACCAGCGCGTCTGGCAGGAGGTCTCGGCGCGCTACGTCCTGCCCGCACCCGGCGGCATCGCGAGCGCCGTCACGCTCGGCATCATCCTGCCCACCCTGCTGACCCACGCCAGCGAGGAGCAGAAGCGCGACTGGATCCCCAAGATGCTGCGCGGCGACGAGCTCTGGTGCCAGCTGCTCTCCGAACCCAGCGCCGGGTCCGACCTCGCCGGCATCCTCACCCGCGCCACTCGGGACGGTGACTCGTGGGTGCTCAACGGCACCAAGGTGTGGTCCTCGGGTGCGCTCGCGGCGGACTACGGCATCTGCCTGGCCCGCACCGACTGGGACGCGCCGAAGCACAAGGGCCTCACCTGGTTCAAGGTCCCCCTGCACGACGCCGCCGTGACGGTCCGCCCGATCCGGGAGATCAACGGCTCGGCGGAGTTCTGCGAGGAGTTCCTCGACGACGTCGTGGTCGGCAGCGACATGGTCATCGGGGGCCTCAACGAAGGCTGGCCGATCGCCAACACCATGCTCAACGTGGAGCGCAGCGGCGGCGCGGGTGGCGACCACGCCCCGATCGCCCCTCGCCGCCGCCGGCTGGCGCCCGACCTGGTGCGACTCGCCGAGCGCCGGGGCCTGACCGGCGACGCCGCCACCCGGCAGCTCATCGCCCGCGCCCACATCAGCGACTGGCTGCAGGGACAGCTGCTCAAGCGGGTGGGCACCGCGCTGATCACCGGCGAGGCCGACCCCGCCTCAGTGTCGCTGGTCAAGCTGCGGACCGGCGTGCACGACCCCGAGCGCGCCGCCATCGCCATGGAGATCGCCGGTCGCACCGGGATCGCATGGCCGGCCGGCGACGAGGCGGCCGGCGCCCCGGCGATCAACTTCCTGAACGGCCGGATCATGTCGATCGCCGGCGGCAGCAACGAGATCCAGCGCAACATCGTGAGCGAGCGCCTGCTCGGCCTGCCCCGCGAGCCGAGCGCCGACGGCGACAAGCCGTTCCGCGACGTGCTGCGCGACGCCAAGTCCTGGGGCAGCCGGAAGGGCTGAGCCGTTCGCCGGAAGGGCTGAGCCGTTCGCCGGCCGGGCGCGGTGCGAAGCTAGGAGTCCAGCCGGGGGAAGTTGAAGACCCGCCGGGCGTTGTCCTCGGCGATCTTGCGGGCCTCCGCGTCGGGGACGTCGGCCAGCACCTCGGCGAGCAGCTTCCGCGAGCTCGGGAAGTTGCTGTCGCTGTGGGGGTAGTCGCCCTCGAACATCAGGTTGTCGACACCGGCCAGCTCACGCATCTCGACGCCGGCGTGGTCGGCGATGAAGCAGCCGAAGATGTGGTCGTGGAACAGCTCCGACGGCCGCACGTCGGTGTTCACGCCCGTGTACCAACGGTGGCGCTCCCACGTGTAGTCCACGCGCTCGAGCACGTACGGGATCCACCCGATCCCACCCTCGGACAGCGCCACCCGCAGCCGCGGGAACTTGTGGAACACCGGCGACAGCAGCAGGTCGACGGTGGCGAACTGCGAGTTCATGCCGAACAGCGCGATGGCCACCGCGAAGTTGGCGTCGGGCGCCACGTCGGGAGCGCCGCCGGTGCCGAAGTGCAGGCACAGCGGCAGGTCGGCGTCCTGGGCCGCGGCGAACAGCGGGTCCCAGTGGTCGCTGTGGTACGAGGGCAGCCCCAGGCGGTGGGGGGCCTCGGTGAACGTGATCGCCTTGGCGCCCTTCGCCGCGGTGCGCTGGATCTCGGCGACGGACGCCTCGACGTCCCAGAACGGCACGAGCACCATCGGGATGAACCGGCCGGGCGCCGCGGCACACCACTCGTCGATGATGAAGTCGTTCCACGCCGACACACAGGCGACGGCCAGGTCCTTGTCCTCCGCGGCGAAGAACGTCGAGCCGGCGAAGCCGGGGAACGACGGGAAGCACATCTGCGCGTGGATCCCGTCGAGGTCCATGTCGGCGAGGCGGGCGTTCACGTCGTAGCAACCCGGCAGCATGTCGTCGTAGCGGGCGGGGTCCAGCCCGAAGTCCTTCGGGTCCTTGCCGGCGACGGCGTTGAGGCCGATCGTGGGGCTCAACCGGCCCTCGAAGGTCCACAGCTCCATGCCGTCCTGCTCGACGACGCGAGGCCCCGCCTCCTGGTACTTCGCCGGAAGGCGGTCGGTCCACACCCGGGGGTGCTCGATCACGTGGTCGTCGACGGAGATGACCTGGACGTCGTCCGGCAGCATGGCTGGCCCCCTCTGAGGCGATCCCCCGCGCTCACGCGCAGTCCCCGGAGCCGGCTGCCCCGGAACCCGCACAAGAGTATCCTCTTTTGCTCGTCCCGGCGAGGGCGCCGGGCGTGTCCCGCGCAGGCCGGAACCGGCTCAGACGACGCCGCCGAAGACCTTCGCGTCGATGATCGCCTCCTCGTCGAGGCCCAGGCCGGCGAGCAGCTCGTCGGCGTCGGCGGAGAACTCGGGCGCCGGGCCCAGCACCGGCGCGGTGCGGTCGAACTGCACCGGCGACGCCACGAGCGGCAGGCGGTGCCCGCCGGGGTAGTCGACGGTCTGCACGAAGCCGTTGGCCCGGGCCTGCGGGTCGTCGGGGAGCTCGACCACGTGCTGGACCACGTCCCACTGGCCCGGCTGCTTGGCCAGCTCGACCTTCCACTCCTCGAGCGTCCGCGACGCGAACGCCGTGTCGAGCGCGTCGACCATGTCGTCGAAGTGCTGCGCCAGGGCGCCGTCGGCGAACCGGGGGTCGTCGATGAGGTCACGGAGTCCGACGACCTCGAACACGCCGCGCCAGTACTTGTCGAGCTGGAGCATGCAGAGCGACAGCCAGCGGCCGTCGGCGGTCCGGTAGGTGTTGACCAGCGGGTTCAGGACGAACGGCGGCTTGGGCGGATCGATCGACGTGTCGGCGTCGGGCACACCCGCGCCGAGCACCGAGGCCCCGACGATCGCCATCTGCATGCTCCACATGGCCGTGCCCAGCAGCGCCACGTCGACGACCGCGCCGCGACCGGTGCGCTGACGGCGGAACAGCGCGCCGGCCACGCCGCCCGCGAGCGCCATCCCGCTCATCGAGTCGCCGAAGGCACCCGACGGCATGCCCACGGGACGGCCGTAGTCCGGCGGCGTCACCGCGCTCGCGATGCCGCCACGCGACCAGAAGCTGATCGCGTCGTAGCCGCCCTTGCCGGCCTCCTCGCCCTTGGGGCCGAAGCCGGTGCCGCACGCGTAGACGATCTCGGGATTGCGGGCCTGCACGTCCGCGATGTCCAGGCCGAGCTTGGCCCGGGTGGCCGGCAGGTAGCTGGTGAGGAACACGTCCGCCTCGGCGGCGAGGTCGAGCACGATCTCGCGGGCCCGCTCCTGCTGGAGGTCGAGCGCGATGCTGCGCTTGCCCCGGTTCCAGATCTCCCAGGGGAACGACGGGCCCTGCGACTCGATGCCCGCGTTCACCAGGCCGCGCATGGGATCGCCGGTGGGCGGCTCCACCTTGACCACGGTCGCGCCCCAGTCCGCCAGCACCCCGCCGGCCGAGGGCACGAACGCCCATGCCGAGACCTCGAGCACCTTCACGCCGTCGAGCACGTCGTACACGGTTGATCCCCCGTCCATGCGACACCGGCGCCCTCCGGCACCGTCCGAGTAGAGTAGCCTCAATTCGGTCGGATCTCGGGGGGACATGCCATGACGCGCTGGGACTACGAGCTGTTCGTGGACGGGGAGTGGACGAGCGAGGGTGCCGACGGCACGCTCGACGTCGTCGACCCCGCCACCGAGGCGTCGATCGGGTCCGTCCCCGAGGGATCGACCAAGACGGCGGTGGCGGCGATCACCGCGGCGCGCCGCGCGTTCGACGACGGACCGTGGCCGTGGATGAAGCCGGCCCAGCGCGCGGCGTCGCTGATCCGGATGGCCGAGATCCTCGAGGCGCGCAGCGACGAGCTGCGAGAGCTCATCGTCGCCGAGACGGGCTCCACCGGCTTCCTCACGGACTTCGTGCAGGCGGGCGGCTCGATCGGCATGTTCCGGTCGAACGCCGCGATCGTGGAGCACTCGTTCGACTGGGTCGAGAACGGGCCGCCGTCGGGTCAGCCCGGCGGCATGGCCGGCGGGGCGATCTTCCGGGAGCCGATCGGCGTGGTGGCCGCGATCACGCCCTTCAACTTCCCGTTCATGCTCAACGTGGTGAAGGTGGCGCCGGCGCTGGCCGCGGGCTGCACGGTCGTGCTCAAGCCCCACCCGTGGACGCCGCTCGACGCCATGATGATCGCCGAGGCGGCGGCCGAGGCCGGGATCCCCCCGGGCGTGCTGAACGTGATCACCGGCCACTCCGAGGTGGGCGACGAGCTCACGTCCAACCCGATGGTCGACATGGTCACGTTCACGGGATCCACCGCCACGGGCCGCCGCATCATGGCGTCGGCCTCGGGCACCGTGAAGAAGCTCCAGCTGGAGCTGGGCGGCAAGAGCGCACAGGTCCTCCTCGACGACGTCACCGAGGACTTCGCCCGCACGATCGGCTTCGGCGCCGTGCTGACGCACTGCGGCCAGGGGTGCGTGCTGCAGACGCGCCTGCTGCTGCCCGAGCACCTGCTCGACGCCTACAAGGAGGGCGTCGAGGCGGCCCGTCCGACGGTCACGATCGGCGACCCTCGCGACCCGAGCACCGTGCTCGGCCCGCTGATCCGCGAGCAGCAGCGCGAACGCGTCGAGGGCTACGTGCGGTCCGCCCACGAGCAGGGCGCCGAGCTGCTGTGCGGCGGCGAGCGCCCCGAGGGCATCGACATCGGCTTCTTCTACGAGCCGACCGTGTTCATCGGCACCAACGACATGCGCATCGCCCAGGAGGAGATCTTCGGCCCGGTGCTCACGGTCGTGCCGTACTCGGGCAAGGACGACGAGGCGGTCGCACTCGCCAACGACTCGATCTACGGCCTGGGCGGCGCGGTCGTGTCGGCCAGCACCGCCCGGGCGTTCAACGTGGCCCGGCAGGTCCGTGCCGGGCACATGACCGTGACCGGCCTCGGTTCACCGCCGGCCCCGTCCAGCCCCGGCAACGGCCAGGGTCCGGGTTGGGGCGAGGACATGAGGGGCATCGGGCAGGCCGGCGCGTTCGGCGGCTACAAGCAGTCGGGTCTCGGCCGCGAGTGGGGCCACCACGGCATCGAGGACTTCACCGAGGTGAAGAACATCATCTGGGGCTGACGCCCCTCAGCGCAGGTCCGGCCAGCCGCGCTCGTAGAGCGCTCCCGAGGCGTGGCGCATGAGGTGGTCGTCGCGCCGCAGCCGGTGCCAGTGGTACGCCACGTAGTCCTCGAACGGGACGTCGCCGTCGTACACCGCGTCGACCAGCGCGGCGCGGCCCTCGTCGAGCGACGCCGGCGAGCGACCCAGCAGCCCACCGATCTCGTCGAGCTCCTGCCGGCCGAAGAGCTCGCCGTTGCGATCGAGCTCGCGCAGGTACTTCAACTGGCGAGCGATCGCCTTGGCCGAGCTGGCGGCGCTGCGATCCTCGATGCGGGGGACCATGGCCCGCAGCTGCTCCAGGATCCGGTCGTACATCCCGGAGTGCGCGGGCTCGGGCGCCTCGTCGACCTCGCGGGGAGGACGGTCCAGTCCCATCGCGTCGCTGGTGGCGTCCAGTCGCATGCGCCGGTGCAGCGTGGACAGGATCAGCGCGCTGCCGTCGGCGGCGCGGTTCACCTCGAGCGGTTCGCCCGAGTCCAGCCCCATGGCGGCGCGCCGCCCCATCGACGGCAGGCCGAACCAGGGGCCCAGTCGGCCGAAGGCGTTGAGCCGGTAGTACTGCACCCGGTCCACGTCGACGGTGATCCCGCTGAGCTCCTCGTACTCCCGGATGCGGTCCGGGAAGTTCGTGAAGCCGTGCTGCGTGGCGCGCCACGACAGCCAGGCGATGTCGTCCATCGGGTCGCCCAGGTGGGCGAGCTCCCAGTCGATGATCCCGGTGACGCGGCCGTCCCGGTACAGGAAGTTGCCGGGTCCGGTGTCGCCCTGGACGAGCACGACCGGCCCGTCCGCGTCGGGGATGTGGTCGCGCAGCCACGACATCGCGTGGGCGACGAGCGGATCGAGCCGCTCCCCTCGTCCGGCCGCGGCCATCAGCGCCTCGCTCTGCGCGAGCTGGTCCAGCTGGTGCTCGCGCCAGGACCGCACGGGACCGAACGAGGGCAGGTCGAGCGCCTCGGCGCCGAGGCGGTGCCAGGTCGCCAGGTGGCGCACGAAGTCCTGCGCGACGCTCAGCTCCTCGTCGGGCGTGGAGGGCGGATGGAACCACACCGTGCCGTCGATCCGGTCGACGAGGAGCACGTCGAGCTCGGTGTCGAGGCCCCACACCTTCGGCACCGGGATCCCGTGCGGTCGCAGGGCCCGGTACACCTCGGCCTCGACCTCGAACCCCTGGAACGTGCTCGGACCGCCCCCCAGCCCGCGCCCCGACTGCAGGAAGAGCTCGAGCGGGCCGTCGGGCGTGCGCACGTCCACGAACCACCCGGCGCGACCGCCGGCGGGGATCTGCTGCGACGACGTCACGGAGCCCCCGGTGACCGACTCGACCCAGGCGGCGACGGTCGCATCGAGGGTGCCGGACGGCGAGGAGGGGGCCGGGTCGCGCATCGGTAATACCGTATACTCTTTCCCCGATGGCCGATCCCAGGATCCTCCCGCAGCTGTCCACGACCAACCGGCCGTACTGGACCGGCGGGGCGACCGGGAACCTGCTCGTGGAGCGGTGCACCGACTGCGGCTCCTGGCAGCACCCGCCCACCGGGACCTGCGGCCGCTGCGGTGGCCGAGCGGTCGCCGAGCCGGTCAGCGGCCGCGGGACGGTCTTCACGTTCACCGTGAACCACCAGCAGTACCACCCCGAGGTCTCGCCCCCGTACGTCATCGCCGTGGTGGAGCTCGTCGAGCAGCCGGACCTCCGGATCCCGACGAACATCGTCGACTGCGATCCCGACGACGTCCGCATCGGCGCCCCGGTACAGGTCACGTTCGAGGAGCACGGCGAGGTGTTCGTGCCCGTGTTCGTCCTGGCCGACGAGCCGGCGGACAGCGAGGCGGCATGACCGCTCCCGAGACCGGAGCGATCATCACCGGGCTCGGCCTGTCCCGCATCGGACGCCGGCTCGAGGTCGGACCCCTGGAGCTCACCGTCGAGGCGAGCCGGAACGCCATCGCGGACGCGGGCCTGACCGTCGACGACATCGACGGCATCTCCACCATGGGCGACACGCCCGCGACCGAGGCGGCCGCCGCCCTCGGGATCGAGCCGCGGTACACCGGCGGCGGCTTCGACACCGGCGGGTTGCTCTCGCCGGTCATGTCGGCGTTCCTCGCGGTCGCGCAGGGCCGCGCCCGGCACGTGCTCGTGTACCGCACGGTGCAGATGATGGGCGGCACGGTCCAGGCCCCTCCGCCCGACCAGATGTCGTCCGAGGAGGCCGCTCGCGTGGCCGCCGTCATGGGCGACATCGGCTCCCTGCTGGCCCACCACGCGTACTCGGCGGCCAACTGGCTCGCCATGCACTGCGCTCGGCACATGCACCTGTACGGCACCACGAAGGAGCAGCTGGGCGCGATCGCGATCAACGCCCGGGCGAACGCAGCGCTCAACCCGGCGGCGGTGTACCGCGACCCGATGACCATGGACGACTACCTGGCCGCCCGGCCGGTGTCGACCCCCTTCGGCCTCTACGACTGCGACGTCCCGGTCGACGGGTCCGTGGCCGTGATCGTCTCCGCGGCCGATCACGAGCCGGACTGCCCGCACCCGCCGGTCCGGGTGGCGGCCATGGGCGGATCGCCCGGCTCCGGCGGTTGGATCAACCGGCCCGACTACCCGCGGATGGCCTCGGTCGATGCGGCCGAGCAGATGTGGAGCCGGACCGAGCTGACGCCCACCGACATCGACGTCGCCGAGCTCTACGACGGGTTCACGTTCCTCACGCTCGCCTGGCTCGAGGCCCTCGGCATCTGCGGCGAGGGCGAGGGCGGTCCGTTCGTCGACGGCGGCACCCGCATCGCGCTGGACGGCGAGCTGCCGCTCAACACGTACGGGGGCCAGCTCTCGGCGGGCCGGATGCACGGCTACTGGGTGCTCCACGAGGCCTGCCTGCAGCTCCGGGGAGCGGCCGGCGAACGCCAGGTCGCGGACAGCCCCGAGGTGGCCGTGGTCGCAGCCGGCGGCGGCCCCATCGCGGGCTGCATCCTGCTGACCCGTTGAGTCCGACCGCCACCAGCCATCCAGCACCCGCGAGGAGCCGATCATGCAGTGCGAGGCCATCGAGTTCGAGGTCGGCGACGACCACGTCGCTACCATCACCCTCGACCGCCCGGAGGCGTACAACGCCTGGAACGACCAGATGGCGTCCGAGATGGCGTGGGCGTGGGAGACGGTCCGCGACGACGACTCGGTGCACTCGGTCGTGCTGCGCGCCAACGGCGACAAGGCGTTCTGCAC
>JAEXGP010000148.1 GCA_023450775.1 Actinomycetes bacterium
CCGCCCCAGCACACGACCGCCCCTCCGCCCCCGCCCCCCCCTCAGGCCACGACCGCCCCTCAGGACACGACGCCCCTCCGGACACGACCGCCCCGCCGGCGCAGGTGATGACCTCGCCGACCGTGTAGGCCCCGGCCCGGGAGGACAGGAAGATCGCCAGGCCGGCGATGTCCTCGGGCGTGCCGACGCGTCCGCTCGGCGTCAGGGCGCCCACGGCGTCCCAGTCGGTGCCCTCCACGTCGCCGCCCGTGCCCACACCGGTGCTGAGCATCCACGTGGGGAACGGGCCGGGCGCGATCGCGTTCACCACGATGTGGCGCTTGATGAGCTTGGCCGCCATCTGCCGGGTGAGGGCGTGCACCGCGGCCTTGGACGGCCCGTACGAGTGCGTGTCGAACACCGGGGTGCGGATGCCGTCGATCGAACCGATGTTGATCACCCGCGACGGCTCCTCGGCGGTGCCGGCCGCCTCCAGCAGCGGCAGCACCTGCTGGGTCATGAAGAAGACGCCCTTCACGTTGGTGTCGAAGACCTTGTCCCAGCCGAGCTCCGGGAACTCGTCGAACGGCGCTCCCCACGACACCCCGGCGTTGTTGACCAGGATGTCGAGCCGGTCCTCCCGATCGGCGAGCGCCGTGGCGAGCGACCGGATCCCCTCGAGTCCCGAGAGGTCGGCGGGGAGCGACACGCACGTCCCGCCGTACTCGGCCGACAGACGCTCGGCGGTGGCGTCGCAGACGTCGGCCTTGCGGGAGCTGATGTAGACGGTGGCGCCGTTGGTCAGGAGGCCGGCGGCGATCATCTCGCCGATGCCCCGCGACCCGCCGGTCACGAGCGCCACCTTGCCGTCGACGGAGAACAGGTGGTCCAGGTTCAGGTCGGTCATCTCGTCGGCTCCTCGCCGTAGGGGACGTTCGTCCCGGATGGGGTGGGTCGGTCGGTCCGGCTCAACCTGCGAGCAGGCTGCCCAGACGCGCGAGCTGCGGGCCGGCGGCGCCGAGCGTGAGCTCGAGCTGCTTGGACCACAGGAAGTAGCGGTGGATCGGGTAGTCCAGGTCGATCGAGATGCCGCCGTGCAGGTGCAGGTCCGCGTGGCCGACCCGCCGGCCGCCGTAGGACGCCCAGTACTTGGCCACGGCCACCTCACGGTCGGCCGTCTCGCCGGCGGCCAGGCGCGTGGCCGCCTGCAGCATCGTGAGCCGGATGGCCTCGTTGTCGATGTAGCAGTCGGCCATGCGGTGCCCGACCGCCTGGAACGAGCCGATCGGCCGGTCGAACTGCTTGCGCTCGGTGGCGTACGCCGCCGTGCGGGTGGTGCCTCCGTCGGCGACACCCGACGCCAGGGCGCACAGGCCCACGGTCGCCAGGTCGACGAGCCGGTCGACCGTGGCGCGATCGCCCGGGATGCGGGCGAGCTCCCCCACCATCACGCCGTCCAGGTCGACCTGGAAGTGCGGCTCGTGGTTGAACGTGTCCTGCCGCTGGGACACCAGACCCGGGGCGCCGCTCGGCACGACGAACACCGACACTGCGTCGTCCGCGGGATCGCCGTCACCGTCGCCGGTGCGGGCCGGCACGAGCACGGCGGCGGCCAGGTGCGCCGCGGCCACGTTGGTCTTGGTGCCGTTCAGCACCCAGCCCGCGCCGGAGCGGGTGGCGCGGACCTGCGGCTCCCGCGGACCCGATGCGGGCTCGTCGAGCGCGATCGCCAGGATCGTCGATCCGTCGATCATCCCGGGGAGCCACTCCGAGCGCTGCCCGTCCGTGCCGCACTCGGCCAGGATCGACCCCGCGGTCAGCGTGGACCACAGCGGGACCGGGGCCACCGCCCGACCGGCCTCCCGGAGCAGCAGGCAGGTCTCGACCGGGCCGAACCCGCCGCCACCCACGGACTCGGGCAGCGAGATGCCCAGCAGACCTGCGCCGGCGAGCGCGCCCCACAGATCCCGGTGGAACCACTCGGCACCGGACTCGACCTGCCGCAGCACCTCGGGTGCGCACAGGTCCGTCAGGATCTGCTCGGCGAGGTCGATGACGGCCCGCTGCTCGTCGGTGGGTGCGAAGTCCACTTCTTTCTCCTCAGGGTGCGAGCGCGTCAGCGCGGGGAGGGCGGCAGGCCCAGGCCGAACATGGCGATCAGGTCGCGCTGCAGCTCGTTGGTGCCACCGCCGAACGTGAGCACGTGCAGGCCCCGCAGCAGCGTGCCGAGCCGGTCCTCGAGCGCGCAGCCCGGCGAGCCGTCGCGGATGCCCGCCACGGGGCCGAGCACCTCGAGCAGCCGTCCCAGGCCGTCCATGTAGAGCTCGGTCCCGTGGACCTTGACCGCGGACGCCGCCGCGGGGTCGAGCGGGTTGCCGGCGTCCGCGTTCCACGCGACCTGCCAGTTGAGGAGCCGCAGCACGTCGAGCCGTGCGTGCACCCAGGCGAGCTCGTGCTGCACCCACGGCTGGTCGATCAGCCGGCTGCCGTCGGCCAGGACGTGCTCCGCTGCGTACGCCGTGGTCTCGTCGAGCGCCCGCTCCATGATCCCCGACGAGCAGATCGTGACCCGCTCGTGGTTGAGCTGCTCCATGATCAGCGGCCAGCCCCGGCCCTCGCCGCCGATGCAGTTCTCCACCGGCACCCGCACGTCCTCGTAGAACGTGTAGTTGGTGTTGAAGTTGCCGAAGTTCTGGATGGGCACGGCCTTGAAGCCGGGCACGTCGGTCGGGACGATGATCAGCGAGATCCCGGCGTGGCGACTCGCCTCGGGGTTCGTGCGCACCGCGAGCCAGATGTAGTCGGCGTCGGTCGCCAGCGAGGTGAAGATCTTCTGGCCGTTGATCACCCACTCGTCGCCGTCGCGGACGGCGCGGGTGCGCAACGACGCCAGGTCCGTGCCGCTGTCGGGCTCGGTGTAGCCGATGGCGAAGTGCGTGGAGCCCGACAGGATCCGGGGCAGGAAGAAGTCCTTCTGCTCCTGGGTGCCGTACTTCATGATCGTGGGCGCCACGGAGTTGAGCGTGAGCATGGGCACGGGCGCCCCGACGCGCATCGACTCGTCGTAGAAGATGAACTGGTCGACGTAGCCGCGACCCTGGCCGCCGTACTCCTCGGGCCACCCGATGCCGAGCCACCCGTCGGCGCCCATCTGCAGTGCCACCGAGCGGGCGACGGGGCCCACCCCCTCGCTGTGCGAGAGCTCGTTTGCCAGCTCCGGCGTGATCAGCCGCTCGTAGTACTGCCGGAGCTCCTCGCGCAGCGACCGCTGCTCGGCCGTCATGCCGATGTACATCGGCCCCCCTTCTCGCGATCCCCTGCCGGCGCGCCCCGCACCGGGACGGCGAGCGTACCGCCCGCACCCGTCGTTCGTTTCGTTCCACCTCTTCGACGCCACAGCGTCGAAAAGGTGGAACAGAACCCGGAGGGGTGAGGTTGGCAGCGCCATGAGCGAGATCAACGACTGGAACCAGCAGATCATCGAGGAGTTCCGGGCCAACGACGGCAAGGTCGGTGGCAACTTCGAGGGCGCGCCGATGATCCTGGTGCACCACCGGGGCGCGAAGACCGGCACCGAGCGGGTCACGCCGCTCGTGTACCTGGCCGACGGCGACGACTACGTGGTCTTCGGCTCCAAGGCCGGCGCGCCGACCCACCCGCACTGGTACCTCAACCTCGTCGCCAACCCCGAGACCGAGGTCGAGGTGGGCACCGAGACCGTGCCGGTCACCGCACGGGTGGCCGAGGGCGAGGAGCGCGAGCGCCTCTGGTCGCGTCAGAAGGAGCTCATGCCGGGCTTCGCGGAGTACGAGGTCTCGGCCGGCGACCGCCAGATCCCGGTCGTCGTGCTCACGCCCCGCTGACGGTCAGTAGTTCGCCGCCACCCGCTGCGCCAGGTAGTCCGCGGCCGTGATCGGCGGGTACGTGCCGCCCGGCCCCTCGATCACCACGTCGCGGTTGGCCTGTGCGAAGAAGGCGATGCTGTAGCGGTCGACCGCGGGGGCGTCCGGTCCCGGCGACTCCACCCGGTGGAGCGTCGAGAGCAGGCGGTCGTCGCTCCAGCGCATGAGCATGTCGCCGATGTTGCACGTCACGAGCGAGGGGTCGGGCGACACCGGCGTCCAGACGCCGCTGTCGCGCTCCGATCCGGGGCACACCTGCAGCCCGGACTGACCGTCGCGCTGGAACAGCAGCGTCAGGCAGTCGAAGTCGGTGTGGGCCCCGGCCCGCCAGGAGCCGGCTGCGGCGTCGGGCTGCGGCGCGGGATAGCGCAGCAGCCGCAGCGTGGACTGGTAGGCGGGAGACGACGGGTCGTGCGCGACGGTGAACGCGTCGCGGTCCATGCCCAACCGGTCGGCGAAGCACGACAGCACGCGCATGGCGACGGTCCAGCTCGCCTGCTCCAGCGCCTCCATGGTGGTGCGGAAGCCGGGGAGCTCCTCGTCGCCCGGCCAGAGGCCGTCCATCACCGACCGCGTGATCTGGTACGACTCCTTCTCGTCCGCCGTGCCCGTGGAGGGCCGGACCTGACTGCGGCTCTCCCACCCCGCGTTCCGGCGACGGTCGAGCGGCCACGACGCCTTGCGGTCCGACGGGAGGGCGAAGAACGCCGCCGCGTGCTCGAAGGCGCCGTCCACGAGCCCGGCGTCGATGCCGTGCCCGGCCAGCTGGAAGAACCCCACCTCGGTCGCCGCCGCCCACAGCTGGTCCGAGACCTCGTCGCGCCGGGCGTCGAGGTCGGTCAGGTCGATCACCGGGATCTCCCGGGCCGCGACCCGTCCGGTCGCGCCCATCCGGGACTCCCGCTCGAGCTCGTCCAGTCGGTGGTCGCCCACGTCCACACCTCCGTCGGGCGCCATCATCCCGGACACACGACCGGCCGCGGCTGCGGCGGACCCACAGTTCACGAGGTCGTCACATGACCGGCCGCCGAGGCGACCGATGGGCAAGACTCCTGGCATGCAGCCGCCCACCGTCGGCGTCCCGACCGAGGTCAAGCAGGAGGAGCACCGGGTCGCGATCACCCCCGACGGGGTGCGGGAGCTCCTCCACGGCGGCTCGCAGGTGCTCGTCCAGTCCGGCGCCGGCGCGGACTCGAGCATCACCGACGACGAGTACGAGCGCGCCGGGGCCACCATCGTCGGGTCCGCCGAGGAGCTGTGGGCCCGCTCGGACCTGGTCTGCAAGGTCAAGGAGCCGCTCGAGTCCGAGTTCGCCCACTTCCGACCCGGGCTCGTGCTGTTCACCTACCTCCACCTGGCGGCGTACCCCGAGGTGGCCGACGCGCTGCTCGACGCCGGGGTGACCGGCATCGCCTACGAGACCGTGCAGCTCGCCGACGGCGCACTCCCCCTGCTCGCGCCGATGAGCGAGGTGGCGGGCCGCATGAGCGTGCAGATCGGCGCGCACCTGCTGGAGCGCCACAACGGTGGCCGCGGCGTCCTGCTCGGCGGCGCGCCCGGCGTGCGGCCGGCCCGCGTGGTCGTGCTCGGCGCGGGCAACGTCGGCTGGAACGCGGCGTGGATGGCTGCCGGTCTGGAAGCCGAGGTCGACCTGCTGGACAAGAACATCGACCGGCTCCGTCACGTCGACCAGATCCAGATGGGCCGGATCACCACGATCACGTCCAACCGTGGCGCGGTGGAGCGCTGCGTGGCCGAGGCCGACCTCGTCATCGGCGCGGTGCTCGTGCCCGGCGGGCGCGCCCCGACGGTGGTCAGCGAGGACATGGTCCGGTCCATGAAGCCCGGCTCGGTGGTCATCGACATCGCCATCGACCAGGGCGGCTGCATCGAGACGTCGCACGAGACCACCCACGCCGAGCCCACGTTCGTGGTCCACGACGTGGTGCACTACGCCGTCGGCAACATGCCGGGCGCCGTGCCGCACACCTCCACGCACGCGCTGACCAACGCCACGCTCCCCTACCTGGCGGAGCTCAGCCGGTTCGGCGTGGCGGACGCCGTCCGCCGGGACCCGGCGCTCGCGTCGGGCGTGAACACGTTGGACGGACAGGTGCCCAATGCCTCGGTCGCCGAGGCGCTGGGGCGACCGGCCGCCGACCTGGAGGACCTGCTCAGCCCGCGGTGATCGCGTTGTCGACGCTGATCACCGCACCGTGCATGGACGGGATCTCGCCCGACGCGACGAAGGCGAACAGCTTGGCGAGCTCCTCGGTCTCGGCCATCCCGCGGAAGCCCATGTACGGCTTCATGAGGTCCACGTCGACCCCGTCGGCGATCTCGAAGTTGTGCAGGAGCGGCGTGTTGACCGCGGCCGGGGCGATGGCGTTCACGCGCAGGTCGGTGCGCACGTACTCCATGGCCAGCGCCCGTGTCAGCTGCACGACCGCGCCCTTGGACATGCAGTAGGCGACCGTGTACGCCTGACCCATCAGACCGGCGTTGGACGCCAGGTTCACGATGTTGCCGGAGCGTTCCAGCAGCGCCGGGATGGCGGCCTGGCACAGGAAGAAGCAGGCATCCGCGTTCACCGCCATCATCCGGCGGTACTGCTCGACGGTCACGTCCTCCAGGTGGCTCGACGCGGCGATGCCGGCGATGTTGCCGAGCACGTCCAGCCCGCCCTCGGTCGCCAGGCAGGCGGCGACGGCGTCCTTGCAGGCCTGCGGCTCCGAGAGGTCGGCCACGTGGGGCGTGAACCGCTCGCCCAACTCGGACGCGACCTCGTCCAGCGCGGGACCGTTCACGTCCACGCCGAACACGCGGGCGCCCTCCCGGACGAGGCGCGACGCGACCGCCTTGCCGATGCCGGAGCCGGCGCCGGTGATCAGCGCCACCTTGCCCTCGAACCGCCGCTGCTCGTTCCCCTGCTCTGCCACGTTGCCACCCCGTGCTCGGTCGATCCCGTCCGGACCGATGTCAGCGCCGCACCGTATTCGTCAGGAGCCGCGACGCACGAGCGCCGCCACGCCCAGCGCGCCGAACGCCACCACCGACACGCCGATGCCCACCCACCCGAGCACGATGGCGGTGCGCACCGTCCGCTCCCCGCCAAGTGCCCCGTCGGACGTCCGGATCCGCTCCCGCGCCAGGTACGCGATGGCGAGCGCGGTCATGGCCACGGGGAAGCAGCCGAGCAGGCCGATGACCGACAGGAGCAGTGCGACGGGCGCCGCCGCGTCCTCGGGCGGCTCCTCGGTGCGGGCGCCCGTCACGACGCGGTGCCCGTCACGACGCGGGGCCCATCACGACGCGGGGTCCCCCACGCGCAGGATCCCGGCCAGCTCGGACGGGGTCCACGGCGGTTCGGTGTGGTGGTCCTGCCAGGTCAGCAGCTCGGCCTCGGGCCGGGGGAACCGCCCCACGTAGCCTCCGGCGCCGGCCAGGACCTGGCCGGTGACCCCTGCGGCCAGGTCGCTCACCAGGAACGCGTAGAGCTGCGCGACGTGAGCGGGCGGACCGGGGTCGAGCGAACCGAACCGGGTGGCGTCGTCCAGCAGACCCCGGGCGTGCAGGGCGTCGATGTGGGCCTCGTACTCCTCGCCGGTGGACAGGCGGGTCGCCGCTCCCGGGCACACCGCGTTGACGCGCACGCCGTGCTCGGCGAGCTCGGCCGCCAGCGCGTAGGTCAGGCTCGTGACCGCGCCCTTGCCGGCCGGGTAGCCCGTGCCGCCGTAGGTGCCGGTGAAGGCGTGCGAGCTGGTGGTCACGACCGCGCCGCCGCCCCGTTCGACCAGGTGGGGCACGACCACGCGGCACGGTTCGAACGTGGTGCCGAGGTGCGACGCCATCAGGTCCGCGAACTCGTCCGATGAGACGTCCAGGATCGACGAGCCGGGCGGCTCCGGTGTGCCGGCGCAGGTCACGAGCGCCTCCACGCCGCCGAGCTCGTCGAGCGCCGTGTCGAGCAGCGCCCGGG
>JAEXGP010000238.1 GCA_023450775.1 Actinomycetes bacterium
GGGTACCCGTTAAATCCCGCCATCCAAGCCTGTCGGCGGCGGGGGTGGGGGCCGGCCGGAACCGGCCCCCGATCCGTGGTTTTCCTTTTAAGGGAAAGCCTTAGATCTTGCCGACGAGGTCGAGCGACGGAGCCAGGGTCTCCTCGCCCTCCTCCCACTTGGCCGGGCACACCTCGCCCGGGTGGGCGGCGACGTACTGGGCGGCCTTGACCTTGCGGAGGAGCTCGGCCGCGTTGCGGCCGATGCCCTCGGCGGTGACCTCGGTGAACTGGATCACGCCGTCGGGGTCGATCAGGAAGGTGCCGCGGTCAGCGAGACCCTGGCCGGGACGGAGGACCTGGAAGTTCTCCGACAGCTGCCAGGTGGGGTCGCCGATCAGCGGGTACTGGATCTTGCCGATCGTCTCGGACGTGTCGTGCCAGGCCTTGTGGGTGAAGTGGGTGTCGGTGGACACGCCGTAGACCTCGACGCCGAGGGCCTGGAACGCCTCGTAGTTGTCGGCCATGTCGCCGAGCTCGGTGGGGCACACGAAGGTGAAGTCGGCCGGGTAGAAGAACACGACGGACCACTTGCCCTTGAAGTCGGCCTCGGACACGTCGATGAACTCGCCGTTGTGGAAGGCGGTGGCGGTGAAGGGCAGGACTTCGGTGTTGACGAGGGACATTGGACCTCTTCGCTCTCTGTCGCCCGCGGGCCCGTGGCCTCGCGGATGGGTGGGTGATCGGGGGTTGGTGTGTCGCCGCTTCATAGGCGACAGTCAGCAGACTACCGCATCACGATTGAGAAAATCAATCGAACCTGTCGATGGGTGCGATTGACCACATCAATCGACTCGGGCCGGTCGTGCGGCATCCGTCGCGACCTCGCTCCCACTCTCGCCCGGGGCGGAGCGGGCGACGCCCGCTCAGATCCGCACCGTCAGTCGAGGCGGGACACGACGACCAGCGCCACGTCGTCGTCGGTGGCCCGGTCGCCCAGGCACCGGCGCAGCAGCTCGTCGGCGACCGCCTCGACGTCCGGTGCGGCCTCGCCCTTGTCGGCGAGCACCTCGCGCAGCGCCGAGGTCAGGCGGTCGAGCGACTGGTCGATCGGCTCCCGGCGGCGCTCGACGATGCCGTCGGTGTAGATGACCAGGACCGAGCCCGGCGGGAACGCCACCGTGCCCGGGGTGACCGCCTGGCTCGGCACCCCGAGCAGCGGCTGGCGACCGTGCTCGAGCAGCTCGACGCTGCCGTCGGGCCGGCCGAGCACGGGAGGCAGGTGGCCGGCCGAGACGTAGCGCACGGTGTCGGAGGTGGTGTCGAACACGGCGGTGCAGGACGTGGCCGTGAGCCCGCTCCCGCCCTGTTGGAGGAGCGCGGCGACCTGCGGGTACACCTGCTCGAGCGGGGTGGCGCTGCGCAGGAGCGACCCGATGATCGCCCGCAGCTCCACCATGTCGGCGACGGCGTTGATGCCGTGGCCGGCGATGTCGCCGACGACGACGGCGAAGCGATGGTCGTCCACGGCGATGCCCTCGAACCAGTCGCCACCCATGCCGACCTGCTCCGACGCGGGGAGGTAGCGGTCGGCGACCCGCAGGCCCGCCGTCGCGCGGACCGGTCGCACGACCCGGTCCTGCAGGCTGACCACGAGCCGGTGCTCCGCCTCCCGCAGCCGGGTGCGCTGGAGCGTCTGGCTGCACAGC
The DNA here is from genome assembly GCA_023450775.1 of Actinomycetes bacterium. Lineage (GTDB taxonomy): Bacteria > Actinomycetota > Acidimicrobiia > Acidimicrobiales > Microtrichaceae > Dermatobacter. Next base: position 1,688 of record JAEXGP010000238.1, read on the forward strand.
TCGGACAGCGTCCGCAGCTTGGCCCGGGTCGTGGGCGTCAGCTCCTCCTGCTCGTCCCACGCCAGGGCGACGACGCCCAGGTCCGCGCCGTCGGGCGCCAGGAGCGGGAGGTGCACGGTGAGCTGCGCTCCGGCATCGGCCAGCGCCCTCGCCGTCGTGGGTGGATAGGCCGCCGCGAAGCCGTCCGCCTCGACGACCACGGGCTCGCGCCGGCGCCGGCACTGCTCCGACGGGTCGATCGCGTCATCCACGGCGGGGGGACCTTCGTCGGTATCGAAGCGACCGGCGTCGGTGTCGGAGCGACCGGCGTCGGTGCCGGAGGGAGCGGGAGCCACGGCGAGGGCGAGTGCCGGCGGGGCGCCGGCGGGACGCTCGAGTGCGCCGTCATCGGTCGTGAGCGCGAGGTCCGCGACGCGAGCGCCCACCGGCGCGGCGCCGTCCTCCACCACCGCCCGGTACAGCTCGCCGATCGTCCGCACGTTGGCCAGCCGGCGGGCGAAGTCCGCGAGGTGCTGGTTGCGCACGACGCTGCGCCGGAGCTGGTCGACCAGCCCGGTGCGCTCGAGCGTCTGCCCCACCATGCCGGCGACGGTGGCCAGCGTGTCCCGCAGGTCCGCCCGGATCACGATCGGCCGGTCCCACAGGACGCTGATCGACGCCACCACCGCACCGGAACGGTCGTGCACCGGTACGACGGCGCCGGCGTGCACGTCCAGTGCCTCCCAGACGGCCGACATGTCGGGGTAGCGCTCGTGGGCCTCGTCCCGGCCGGCCACGAAGACGGTCTCGCCGGTGCGCACCGCGTCGGTCGCCGGGGTGTGGCTCTCGAGTGCGGAGGTCAGGTAGTCCTCACCGAGCCGCGTCAGGCCCGTCTCCACGAGGGCGCGGGAGTAGCGGCGGACGAGCTGGTCGCCGTCGCGGATCCCGACGACGGAGTAGGCGGCGCCCAGCGGGCCGAGCACCGACTCGGTGAGGAACCCGGCGATGTCCGCCGTGTCGGCCCGTGCGGCGAGCCCCTGGGCCAGCTCGGCCAGCGCGCGGCTGCGCTCGGCGTCGGCGGCCTGCTCCTCGATCAGCTGGGCGCGACGCACGGCCTGTGCGGTCATCTCGGCGATGGTCGTCAGCTCGTTGACCAGGTCGTCGTCGAAGGCCACTGCGTGGTCCCAGGCGACCGCGATGGCGCCGATCACCCGGTCGTCGGCCCGCAGCGGGAACGCGGCGCGCCCGCCCTCGCCGAGGTCGCGGACCGCCTGGTCGGTCTCGGGGTAGCGCGCTGCGTACGCATCGAGGTCGGTGCACATCACGGGAGCGCCCGTGCGCACCGCCTCGGTGAACGCCAGGGGAGCGTCGAGCGGGAGCTGCGCGAAGACCTCGAGCGCCCGGCCGCCGATCGTGTCGCCATGGTGCACGCGCAGCACGCCGCCGTCGTCGTCGCGGACGCCCACACTTGCCGCGCTCGCCCCGACGACGCCGACGGCCATCGACGTCACGGTGCGGGCGGTGTCGGCCACGGTGTCGACGCCCGCGAGCTGCTCGGCCAGATCCGCGAGCCGTGACGCCCGGTCCGAGATCCGGTCGGTGAGGGCGGCGCGGCCGAGGCTCTGCTCGCAGAGCTCGCGCACGGTCTCGAGCGTGGCGATCATCCGCTCGTCGAACTTCGGCGGGTTCCACCAGATGATGCCGACGACCGCCGCGAGGCCCTGGCCCGGCGCCTCGAGCGGGAGGGCGGCCGCGGCGCGCGCACCGGCCCCGAGCAGCTGCGCCGCCATCTCGGACGGCAGCTCCCGCTGCCAGTCCTCGGCGTCCTCGAGCAGCACGATCGACCCGCCGGCCAGCGCGTCCATGATCGTGGGGACATCGGTGAGCCGGACCTCCGAGATCTGCTCGACCACCGTCGGGTCCGCGTCGGGCGCGAGGTGCAGGCGCACCATGGCGGTCGTCTCGTCGATCTCGCCGAACGACGCGACCTGGGCGCCGAACACGGCCGGCATGTGCAGGCTGATCACCTCGGCGACGTCGGCGGCGGTGGCGGCCAGCGCCAGGCGCCGGGCGAGCTCGGCGGTGCGGCCGATCATGGCGCTGGTCCGGCGCCGCTCCCGGTCGTAGCGGGCGCTGCGGAGCCCGACCACTCCCGCGGCCGCCACGATCACGGCGGTGATCCAGAGGAGGAACCAGCTGAGCTCGTGGTTGATCGGGCGGCGGTCCTCCACCTGGGCCGTGACCCGGTGACCCCCGACGTCGACGTCGCGCAGCACTCCCCCCGACGGCCGGGTCTCGCTCTGGGCCAGCACGTGGTCGCCGTCGGCGACGCGGAAGCGGACGTCGCCCTCCAGCTCGGTGCCGATGGTCGCGGCCAGCTCGCCCGGCAGGTCCGAGGTCATCACCACGCCCAGCACGATCGGCGTGGAGTCGTTCTGCGGGAGGACCCGGTAGACCGGCTTCATGACTGCCATCCGGCCGGCGCCCTGGGGTGTGGCGTACAGGGTGGTCGAAGGTCGCCCGGACCGCAGCGCCTCGGTGGCCGCCTCCGCGACCGCTGAATCGGCGGGGTACACCGTGCCGGGCTCCATGCCGGCCAGCGCCTCGGCGTCGGCCGGGGTCGGCTTCGGGCCAGCGGTCGCGAGCTGCACCTTCCACTCGACCTCGGGTGCCGTGGTGTCGACCGGGGTCAGCCAGGCGACCGGTCGCACCGTCCCCGCGGTGCTGACGTCCCGGACCATGCGGTCCAGGCCCTCCTGGGTGACCGACCCGTCGACGCCGATCAGCAGGGAGCCGGCGCTGAGCGCGACGACCAGGTCGTCGGCGGCCCGCTCCACGATCGTCTGGACCTCCGTCGCCGCTCCGTCCTGGCGTGCGTCCGCGTCGCGCTCGGACACGCGCCACGCCGCGGCGGCGGCCAGCGAGCCGGCCAGGATCACCACGAGGATGATGACCCAGGTGGCGCGGCGCGGCGATGGCGATCGGTCCGCGGGGACCGACCGTGGCATCTCGAGCGCGGGATCGGACGTCGGCACGGCGCGCGAACGCTAACGGCCCGGGGCCGGTGCCGGAAGGGGCGGTTCCCGCAGGGAGGGCGGCGCCGATCCGGGTCGGTGCCGGTCGCGAGCGCCGCCCGATCGTGCGCCGGCTGGTCCCGGATCCGGATCGGGGGTTTGAACCGGGGCCGCTGCGGGGTACGTCGCGCTGGCACGGGGCACGACGGGGTGCCCCGCGGCTCGTGGGACCGAAACTGTGGACGGGCCCGCATCGGCGACGCAGACTGGCGGCGGACGGAGGCCATTGACGATGACCCCGAGTGCGACACACGACCTCGCGAGCACGGGTACGCGGTCCCGATCGGCCGCGCCGTCGGCGGAGCAGGTCGCCGCGCTGATCGACGAGTACCACCGCACCGGCGACCGGCAGCTGCGCAATCGGGTGGTCGAGGCCCATCTGCACGTGGCGGACCACCACGTGAGCCGGTTCTCCCGCTCGGTGGGTGCCGCATCCGACGATCTCCGCCAGACGGCGCTCTTGGCCATGATCCGGGCGGTCGACCGGTTCGACACGTCGATCGGCGTGACGTTCCGCACGTTCGCGTCGCGCACGATCGAGGGCGAGCTCAAGCGCTACCTGCGGGACCGCGCCTGGACGGTGCGGCCGCCTCGCCGGGCCCAGGAGCTGCACCTGCAGGTCCGCAGGGCGTCCGAGGACCTGTCGCAGTCGCTCGGGCGGCCGCCGACGGTCCGGGAGGTCGCGACGGAGCTCGACACCGAGGTCGACAACGTGCTCGAGGCCATGGAGGCGGGCCAGGCCCGCAGCGCCACCGGCCTGGAGGCGCCGGGCCCCGACGGCGAGGACAGCTCGTCGCTCGGCCGCCTGCTCGGTGCGGTCGATCCCGCCTTCACCGAGGTGGACGAGCGCACGGTGCTCCGCGACGCCGTGGCCACGCTCGACGAGCGCCAGCAGCTCGTGCTGCACCTGCGCTACGTCGAGGAGCTCAGCCAACCCGAGATCGCCGAGGAGGTGGGGCTCTCCCAATCCTACGTGTCCCGGCTGCTCCGCGGGAGCCTGGAGCAGATCCGCTCCGAGCTCGTCGCCGGCTGAGCCGTCCGCAGCGCCGCGGCCGGTTCCGTGCCGGATGGCCGCCCCCGCACCGGCGCGCGTCCGGACCGGCGCGCGCCCGGACCGGCGAAGGAGCTCAGTCCGACTCGGCCGAGCGCATCTGGGCGAAGCTCTGGCGGAGCAGCCGCGAGACGTGCATCTGCGAGAGCCCGACCCGGGCGGCGATCTGCTCCTGGCTGAGCTGCTCGTAGAAGCGGAGCCGGATGATCTCCTGCTCGCGGGGCTCGAGCGTGGCCAGCAGCCGTTCGACCTGGTCGCGGTCCTCCACGTCGCCGGTGCCGCCCGGCCGGCCCAGCGCGGCCTCGTGGTCGTTGGGCGACTCGCCGTCGGGACGGTCCAGACTGCCCGCCCTGCGGGCCGACACGGCGCCGATCGCGCCCACGACCTCGTCGACCGAGACGCCCAGGTGATCGGCGAGCTCTCGCACGGTCGGTGAGCGCGCGAGCTGCTGCTCCATCTCCTCGGAGGCCCGGCGCACCGCGACGTGCAGGTCCTTCACCGACCGGGGCACCCGCAGCGACCACGTCTGGTCACGGAAGTGGCGCTTGAGCTCGCCTTCGATCGTGCGACCGGCGAACGTGCTGAACGCGACCCCGCGCTCCGGATCGAAGCGGTCGAGCGCCTTCACCAGGCCGAGCAGCGCCACCTGCCGCAGGTCGCTCTCGTCCGAGGAGGAGCGGCGATAGCGCGCGGCGAAGTGGTAGGCGAGGCCCATGTGCTCCTCGACCAGCTCGTTGCGAAGGGCGCGGTCGCGCGTGCGGGCGAACTCGTGGAAGCGTTCGTCGCCGGCGCCCTGCTGTCCGTGGTCCGGGGGGTCGGTGGACATGCGTCGGGCGCCTAGACGGCACCCAGGCGCTTGTGCACGCTGAAGGCCCCGTCACCGACGTCGTAGCTGTCCACGGTCGCGTCGAGGATGCGGAGCGTGAGCTGGTCGGGCGCCACCCGCGACGACGGGCCGTTGCAACGGCCGGTCACGTGGATCGTTCGCTCGTCGCTCCAGAGGTGTACGACGACGCTGCCGCCTTCGGCGGCCTCGACCATGAGACCGACGAGCTCGTTGACCGCCACACGCAGGTCGTCCACGTCGTCGATCACCGGGTCGAGGTCGGCGGCCATGCTGGCGGCCGCCACCCGGATGAGCGCCACGAATCGGGGCTCGGCCGGGATCTCGACGCAGACGGCGCCGGCAGGCCGTTCGGTCGTCGCAGAGTCCTCGATCACTGGTTCCCTCCCTGGGGGCGGCCCGGGTCGGAGCGCCCGGTTCGGCCGCGCCGTGCGGGGGACGCTACCGCTGGCGGCGTGGTCTCGGTTCGGACGGAGGGAACTCCCATCGGCGCCGCAGCTACCCGGATCCGGCGTGGGCCAGACCTGAGCCCGTCGGGGCGGTGGCGGTTGACACGTCTCGTTTGACCGCCGGACCGCCGGGGTAGCGCGCTCGGCACCGGGGCGAACGGCGCCCTCGACGAACGGAGGCTCACGTGGCTGGCACGAAGGACGATCTCAAGGGACGGGCCAAGGAGGCGGCAGGTGACCTGACCGGCGACGAGGACCTCCAGCGCGAGGGCAAGGTCGACCAGGCCGTCGGCACTGTGAAGGACAAGGCCGAGGGCGCGAAGGACTGGGTCGAGGACCGGGTGGACGACGTGAAGGACCGCCTGACCAAGGACTGACCGGGCTCTGTCCCGCACCCGTGAGCGGTCGCCGTCCCAGCGCGGGGGACGGCGACCGCTCCGCGTCGGCGCTCGGGCCGTCGTCGCGGGAGGTCGGAGCGCTCGGCCGCGCCCCCGTGGTGTGCCGGTTCAGCCGGCGAGCGGAGGGACGGGCAGGGGCGCCGCGGGTCCGACGTAGCGAGCGGCCGGCCGGATGATCTTGGGGTCCCGCGCCTGCTCGAGCACGTTGGCGGTCCAGCCGATCGCCCGGCTGGACGCGAACACCGGCGTGAACATCGACCGGGGCACGCCGCACAGGTCCATCACGACGCCCGCGTAGAACTCCACGTTGGTCCGCAGCGCCCGCCCGGGCCGGTGCTCGGCGAGCAGCGCCACGGCCCGCTCCTCCACGCGACGGGCGTGCGCCACCCGGGCGGCCGACTCCTCCGAGCGGCGGGCGAGCTCTGCGGCGATCTCCCGCAGCAGGACCGACCGCGGGTCGTCGGTGCGGTACACGGCGTGGCCGAAGCCCATCAGCCGCTCGCCGCGCTCCAGCCGGGAGCGGATGGCCTCGTCGATCCGGTCGTCGTCGCCGTCGGCGGGGATGGCGTCGAGCAGGTCGAGGGCCCGGCTCGGCGCGCCGCCGTGGAGCGGTCCCGACAGCGCGCCGACCGCCGCCACCACGCACGCCGCCATGTCCGCGCCGGTGGATGCGACCACCCGGGCGGTGAACGTCGATGCGTTGAAGCCGTGGTCGACGGTCGTGACCATGTAGGTCTCGAGCGCACGGGCCGATTCGGGGTCCGGCTCCTCGCCGGTCAGCATCCACAGCAGGTCGGCGCCGGGGGCCAGATCGCCGCGGGGCTCCACCGGCGACTCGCCGAGCGCGGTGCGGTGCAGGGCGGCGACGATCGTCGGCGTGACCGCGGCCAGGCGCAGGGCGTCGGCCCGGCGACGGCGCTCCGAGGTGTCGAGCAGGGGACGCATGTGCTCCTCCTGGCCCACGAGCGACAGCGCGGTGCGGAGCCCGTCCAGCGTCGAGCCGGCACCCGCCAGGTGCGGGAGCACCGCCCGCACGCCGGCGGGCAGCGACCGCTGTGCCCGGACCTCGTGACGGAAGGCGCGCCGCTGCTCGTCGTCGCCGGGCAGCTCGCCGTCGATCATGAGCGCCCACACGTCCTCGAGGCCGCGGGACCGGGCCAGCTCGACGGCGGAGTGGCCGCGGTAGTGGTAGAAGCCCTCGTCGCCGCGCACGTCGCCGATCGTCGTGTCGGTCACGACCACGCCGGCCAGCCCTCGGGGCGCGGGCACCGGTCCGCCGGTGCTCGCCGTGGCCGTGTCGCCGGAGGTCGCGGCGGTGGCGCCGGCCGTAGGCGGGGGAGTGGGTGGTTGCACGTGGGGTTCCATGGCCGGATCGTCCGTCCGGTTCCCCTGCTGATCAACGTTGATTATCGTCAACCCGGTGGCACCGACGACGCGCAGGATGGACGCGGACCAGGCGGCGCGGCGTCTGGGCGTGAAGGTCGAGACGCTCTACGCCTACGTGAGCCGCGGGCTGATCGCGAGCGAGCGTGGGGCCGACGGGCGGTCGTCCACGTTCTCGTCGGCGGACGTGGAGCGCCTCGCCCTCCGCGGTCGGCCGCGACGGAGCTCCCGCGGCCCCGTGATCGACGTCGCGGTCGAGACGGCCCTGACCGACATCGACGGGCGCCATCTGCGGTACCGCGGCCGGAACGCCGTCGAGCTGTCCACGACCCGCACGTTCGAGGAGGTGGCGCACCTGCTCTGGCTCGGCGAGCTGCCCGAGCGACCGCCGGAGTGGGCACCGGGTCACGAGCTCCCGTACCGGCCCGACGCCGCGACGATGCTCGATCGGCTCCGGCTGGCGGTGGCGCTCGACGGCTGCCGGCCCCGGCCGCCCGTCGACCTGGGCGCCGACGGCGGGCGTGAGCTGGTGGCCGCAGGGCCCGAGCTGCTGGCGACCATGGTCGACTCGCTGCCGGTCCGTGCGTCCGGGTCCGTGCCCAGCCTGCGGCTGGTCGACGGCCCGGTCGTCCGGCGCACCGTGG
>JAEXGP010000300.1 GCA_023450775.1 Actinomycetes bacterium
GGGGACGACCGCTGCCGGGCGCAAGGGCGCATCGACCGCCACACCGACGGGCATGGCACGCCTGGCGGTCCGCCCGTCGAGCGACGGGCCCAAGGTTCGGCTGGGCATCCTCTGGTTCTTCCTCGCCCTCGCTGCGGTCACCGCGGGCCGGTGGCCGAGTGCGGTGCTCTGGGGCCTGGTCGCGGCCCTGGCGGCCCGGGAGCTCCTGGTGGTGTGGTGGCCGTTCGCCGGCGACCGCTCGTCGCCCGATCCGGAGGCCCGCCCGTCCGCCGGGATCGTCGGCGTGGCCGCGGTGCTCACCGTGCTCACGCCCGCGGCGGCGGCGCTCGGCACCGGGTTCGCCGGCGCCGTGCTGCTGCTCGTGCTCGTCGGCCTGGTGATCGTGCAGCTGGCGGGTCGCACCGGTGCCGCCGGCCTGAGCTCGGGCGAGGCGGGCGCGCTCGCGGTCGCCGTGCTCCTGCCCACCGTGCCCGCCGCCGCGGTGGTGCTGGTCGTCGGCGCCCACCTGTGGGCCGGGCTGTTCCTGGTGGCCGCCGTGTCGCTGTACGACGCGGGCTGCTTCATCGGCGGAGCGGACTCGTCGAGCCTCGCCGAGGGGCCGGTCACGGGCATCATCGGCGTGCTGGCGGTCACCTTCACCATGGCGATGTTCCACGCGCCTCCCTTCGATCCCGCCAGCGCGGCCGTCGTGGGCGGTCTGTGCGCGCTGGCGTGCCCGGTGGGCCAGTGGGTGACCTCCGCCCTGCTGCCGGCGGTCGATGCGCCGTGCCGGGCGGTGCGGCGACTGGACACCTACGTCCTGTCGGCGCCGGTGTTCCTGGCCGCCGCCTGGGTCCTCGCCTGATCGGCCCGGGTCGGTGGCCGTCGGCCGCGAACGGGACCCGGCTCGGTAGCCTGCCGGTGTGCAGGACATCACCGTCGAGCAGCTGATCACCTTCGAGGAACCCGGGGAGCTGGCCGGGTGCTCCCTGGCCGAGCTGCGGGCGGTTCGCGAGGACTACCAGGCCGTGGAGAACGGCCTGTCGTACGCGCGGCGGATCGTCCAGGGCCGCCTCGACACGGTCGCGGTGGAGCTCGAGCGCCGGGCCGACCAGGACCCCGACACGGATCTCGTCCACCGGCTCCCCGCCGCGCTGGCCTCGCACACCCGCGGCCCGGGTCTCCCGCGGCCCGGACAGGACCTCGACCCGCCGTCGTGGGCCGACGACATCGTCGCCGAGGCCGACAAGCTGCTCGGACCGTCCATGCTCGCGGACCTGGCGTCGGTGCCCGAGAACGACCTGCTCGCGGCCATGGGTGCGCTCGCCGAGCTCGAGCGCGACGTCTCGACCGCCCGGCGTGAGGTGCACGCCCGCATGGACCGGGTCCAGGACGAGATCGTGGCCCGCTACCAGGCGGGCGCCTCGGTCGACGACCTCCTGCGCTGAGCCGCCGGCCGGGCCGCTCCGGATCTGAGCGCGCTTGCAGGCGCGAATGCTCCGTTCGCGGCTGTCGCGATACCCTCGGAGGCCATGAAGGACGACCTCGACCGCCGCTGGCGCGACCTGGGGGAGTTCATCCGCGAGCAGCGCAACGTCGGCCAGATGTCGCTGCGGAAGCTGTCCGAGGCGGCGGGTGTCTCCAACCCGTACCTCTCCCAGATCGAGCGGGGACTGCGCCGCCCGTCGGCCGAGATCCTGCAGCAGATCGCCCGTGCGCTCGAGATCTCGAGCGAGACCCTCTACGTGCGGGCGGGCATCCTCGACGAGCCCGCCGAGCGGGTCGACCCGATCGCCGAGATCCGCCGGGATCCGTCGATCACCGAGGAGCAGAAGAAGACCCTCGTGCGCATCTACCAGTCGTTCCGGCGCGAGAACGAGCTCGATGCGCTGGACGCGGAGGGCGACGACAGCGGCGCGGACGACGCGACCGTGACCTCCGTCGCCGGGCCGGACGACGATCCGGCGCACGACGCGCCCGACGTCGCCGTCGGTTCCTGAGGGCTCCTACGATCCGTGTCGACCGGCGGGAATGGTCCCGGCCGGAGTGAGTTGATCTGACCGTGGGTTCCGTCGCCGTCGTCTCCATGCACACCTCGCCGCTGGTGCAGCCCGGTACCGGCGACTCCGGCGGCATGAACGTGTACGTGCGTGAGCTGTCGGCGTCCCTCGCCCAGGCCGGCGTCGACGTCCGGGTGTACGTGCGCCGCTGGGCCGACGACCTCCCCGAGCGGGTCCCGGTGGAGCCCGGCTTCGAGGTGGTGCACGTGCCGGCCGGCCCGTCCCGGCTCGCCAAGGAGGACCTGCCGGCGGTCGTCGACGAGTTCACCGAGGGCGTGGCCGCCGACCTGGCCGTGTCGCCGGTCCAGGCGCTGCACGCCAACTACTGGCTGTCGGCCGTGTCGGCCCACGACCTCAAGCACCGTCTCGAGCTGCCGCTCGTCGCCACCTTCCACACGCTGGCGCGTGTGAAGGCCGAGGCCGGCGACCTGGAGCCGCGGGCGCGCGAGGAGGCCGAGGCTCGGATCATCGGCTGCTGCGACGCGATCTGCGCGTCCAACCCGGTCGAGGCCGACCAGCTGATCCAGCTGTACGGCGCCCCGCGCGAGCGCCTGGAGCTCGTCCCGTCCGGCGTCGACCACGCCTTCTTCTCGCCCGGCGACCGGGCCGGCGCCCGCACGGCGCTGGGGCTCGACGACCGGCCCACGCTCCTGTTCGTCGGGCGCATCCAGCCGTTGAAGGGCCTGACCGTGGCCGTCGAGGCGCTGGCCCGGCTCCGCGACCGCTCCACCCGCCTGGTGGTCGTCGGCGGGCCGAGCGGCGCCGAGGGCCCCGCCGAGCTGGCCCGGGTCATGGGTCTGATCGCCGAGCTCGGCCTGGGCGACCGCGTCACGTTCATCGAGCCGCAGCCCCACCACATGCTGTCCACCTGGTACCGGGCTGCCGACGTGGTGGTGGTGCCCAGCCGCTCCGAGTCGTTCGGTCTGGTGGCGCTCGAGGCCGCCGCGTGCGGGGTGCCGGTCGTGGCGTCCGCGGTGGGCGGGTTGCGCACGCTGGTGGACGACGGCGTGACGGGGCTGCTGGTCGAGGACCGGGACCCCGCCGCCTGGGCGCGTGCGATCGACCGGCTGCTCGACGAGCCCGAAAAAGCGGCGTGGATGGGCGCCGCGGCAGCCGCCGACGCGCGCCGGTACTCGTGGTCGACCACCGCCGGGCGCCTCCGCCGGCTGTACGCCGACCTGGCCGCCCGCACGCCGGTGGCCTGTCCGTGATCGGCGCCGAGCGTCCGCTCACCGCGGACGAGCTCGACGAGCTGGAGGCGCGCATCGACGGCTGGCTGGCCGAGCAGCTCGCCGAGAACCCGGTCGTCGAGGCGGTCGAGCGCGACGACCTGACCGGTGAGCGCCGGTGGTTCGTGCGGGTCAGGGGCGAGGAGAAGTCGGTGTTCTCCATCTGGTTCCTGCTCCGCCAGCGGAACCTCCACGTGGAGACCTACCTCATGCCCGCCCCCGAGGAGAACGCGGCGGCGCTGTACGAGCACCTGCTGCGCCGGAACCTCAAGCTGCCCGACCTCACGTTCGCCATCGGTGACGAGGACGCCATCTACGTGATGGGCGAGGTGCCGGCGGTCTGGGTCGACGGCGAGGTGATCGACCGGCTGCTGGGGTCCTGCTACGCGGTGACCGAGCAGTGCTTCCGCCCGGCCATGCGCATCGGGTTCGCCAGCCGCTTCAAGGGCTGAGCCCCTCACCATCCCGGCCGCCGGCGCACGAGTCAACGGGGACCGGTCCCCGGTGACAGGGCCGGGCCGGTCTGCGTACGTTCTCCAGAGCGGGGGACGGACCGTCGGGGAAGCGGCCCGGCCCCCGCCTCGACCCGGCGCCACGACGGAAACGCCACGACGGTCCGCCGCCGAGCCGCCGGTACGCTCGCTCCCATGGTCGCGGTGCAGTTCCTCGGTGGTGGCCGGATGGCCGACGCCCTCGTCGGCGGCATGCTCGCGGCGGGTCACCCCGTCGAGGACCTGGCCGTGGTCGAGATCTCCGCCGCACGGCGCGACGAACTGGCCGCCGGCCGGCCCGGTCTGGTCGTGCTGGCCGAGCCCGGACCGGCCCGTGCGGTCGTCGTCGCGACCAAGCCCGGCGACGTGGCGACCGCGCTGGGCGCCGCGGCCGCGGCGTCCCCCGAGCTGGAGCGCGTGCTGTCGATCGCTGCCGGCGTGGATACCGCCACGTTGCAGTCCGCGGTGCCCGACGGGGTCGCCGTGGTGCGGGCCATGCCCAACACCCCGGCGCTGGTGGGCGAGGGCGCCTCGGCCATCTGCGCCGGCCCGACCGCCACCGACGCGGACCTCGACTGGGCCGAAGGCCTGCTCGGCGCCGTCGGCACGGTGGTGCGGGTGCCGGAGCGCCTGATGGACGCCGTCACCGGACTGTCTGGATCGGGCCCCGCCTACGTGTTCCTGGTGGCCGAGGCGCTCACCGACGCGGGCGTGCTCGCCGGCCTGCCGCGGGACGTGGCGGATCGCCTCACCCGTCAGACGTTGCTCGGAGCGGCCACGCTGCTCGCCGGCTCCGACGAGGGCCCCGAGGCGCTGCGCGCGGCGGTCACCTCGCCGGGCGGGACGACGGCGGCGGGCCTGCGGGAGCTCGAGT
>JAEXGP010000323.1 GCA_023450775.1 Actinomycetes bacterium
GTGCAGCCCGCAGCGGCGGCCGCCGGGGGCGCGCCGGCCGCTGCGCCCGCAGCACCGAAGCCGGCCTCGATGGAGCCACCGACGATCGAGACGTCGGCACCGTTGATCGCACGGACGCCGTAGGCGCTGTTGCCGGCGCCGCGGGCGTCGCCGCCCGAGATGACCGGCGCGTTGACCTCGACGCTGGACGCGCCGTCGACGAGCAGCGCCGTGGCCGCAGCACCGTGCTGGCCGCCGGTGAGGGTCAGGCCGTCGAGGGTGAGGCCGTCACCGGTGCCGCCCACGAAGGCGGCGAGCGCCGTGCGGCCGTTGGCCGTCTCGTCGGCGCCGACGGCGGTCAGGCCGTCGATCGTGGTGTCGAGCTGCACGTCCTTGGCGACGATCGCCGCGGACACGCCGACGAGCGCGTCGTACGCGCCGCGGACCAGGGTCTCACCGCCGGGGCCGGAGAACTCCTCGTCGTAGCCGCCGAGCACGTCGATGCCGGGGGTGACCGTGAAGGCGGGGTACGTGCCCTCTGCGACCCAGACCTCGGTCTTGCTGTCGGCCGCGGCCAGGCCGACGCCGTGGCCGATCGTGGCGCAGGGCTCCTGGGGCGTGCCGCAGGTGCTGGTGTCGGCACCGCTGTCGTCGACCAGGACGACCGCGCTGAGGTCGCGGGCCACTTCGATGACCACGGTCTCGCTGTCGGTCAGGCCGCCGTTGTCGGTCACGATCAGGCGGGCGGTGTAGCTGCCGGCCTGCGTGTAGGTGTGCGAGGGCTGGGAGTCGGTGGAGCTGCCGCCGTCACCGAACGACCAGCTGTAGGCGACGATCGAACCGCCCGGGTCGACGCTCGACAGGCCGGAGAACCCGACGTCGAGCGGCGCCGTGCCCGACGTGGGCGACGCCAGGATCACCGCGGTCGGCGGCGTGTTGGTGCCCCCGCCGCCCGTGCTCGGAGTGCTCGGGGTGGTACAGGCCCCGGCCACCAGGAAGAGCGCCGCGAACACGCCGACGGCAGCTGTCACCCTGAAACGCATGTCGATCCCCCGATCGCCCGGGACGACACGTGCGGCGCCACACCGCCGTTTCCGCCCCATTGTCCGAGCACCCGGCGCCACCGGGTGCGGGTTGCATGTGTAACACCTGACGGCCCGTCAGCGCCATCACCGCCCGAACGTTCGATCAGGAGCCAGACCGCGCCTCAAGGCCTTTCGAGCGCCGTCCGCCAGTCCCAGACGCCGGGGTCGTTCACATCGACCCACTCCTCGGTCTGGCGGTCCGCCCACTCCGCCCATCGGGCGATCGTCCGATAGAGGTCCATCTGGAAGCGGATCGCCAGGGCGTTGACGTGGGCGCGCCGCTCGTACGGGTAATCGGGATCGCTCGACTCGACGAGGAACTGGTCGAGCTGACCGAGACGATCTGCGGCTTCGGCGCCGAGCCCGTCGAGCGTGCGACGCAGGTCGTCCAGCCCGCCGGCGTCGGCGAAGAAGACGCGGACGAGGGACTCGGCCTCGAGCTTGGTCGGCGCCGAGGACTCCCCCAGCCAGCGCGCCAGCTCACGACGGCCCTTGGCGGTGATCCGGTACACGGTGCGCGGCCGGCCGCCGGACGCCTCGTCCTTGGCCGCCGCCAGGCCGGCCGCGACCAGCTTCTTGGCCTCGTCGTAGACCTTGCGCTCGGTCCGTGGCCAGAACCACCCCAGGCTGCGCTCCACCTGCTTGGCCAGCTCGTAGGTGGTCCACGGCTGGATGGACAGGAGCCCGAGGAGGGCCTCCGAGGTGGTCGTCAGCTTCGTCGCCATGACGAAGAGGTTGACATGCTGCCATTGGCAGTGTCTACTGCTGCTTACTGCCAATGGCAGTACCGCCATCGGCGCCAGGATGCGGCGCCGGGAACGACCGGGCCGGCACGAGGAGGGATTGCGACATGGACACCAGCGACGAACGACTCCTGGTGGTGGTGGCCCATCCCGACGACGAGACCTTCGGATGTGGCTCGCTGCTGGCGCACGCGCGGGCCGAGGGGGTCACCACGTTCGTGGCCTGTGCCACGCGCGGCGAGGCCGGCTCGCCCACGCCCGGCCGCGGACTGGACGACGCCGACATGGCGGAGGTCCGGGCGGCGGAGCTGCACGCCGCCGCCGAGCTGCTCGGCGTCGAGCGGGTCGTGCTCTTCGACTGGGCCGACTCCGACATGGAGGGTGATCCGGCCCCGGGAACCCTGTGCGCCGCGCCGATCGACGAGGTGGCAGAGCGCATCGCACAGGTCATCGCCGAGCTGTCACCCACCGTCGTCGTCACGCTGGACGCCAGCGACGGCCACCGTGATCACGCCCACGTGCGCGACGCCACGGTGCTGGCTGCGTCCCGGCCCGGATCGCCCGTCGAGCGCGTGTACCTGCAGTGCCTGCCCGAAACGCTCATGCGCCGGTGGGTCGAGCTGCTCGCCGCGGACCAGCCCGACAGCGCGCACCTGGCTCTGGGCGACCTGGGCACTCCCGACGACCTGATCACCACCTACCTCGACACGTCGGACGTCCTCGAGGTGCGCGAGCGGGCGATGGCGCTCCACGCGTCGCAGACGCCGCCCTACGACGTCATGCCCGACGACCTGCGTCGAGACTTCCTGGCGACGGACCGGCTCCGGCGCGTGGTGCCGCCCTGGGAGGGCGGCGAGCGCGAGCACGCGCTGTTCGCCTGCTGACGTACCTGGGCGTGCAGCCCCAGTTCGGCGTGCGGACCGTCTCGGGCGTCAGGCTGCTGCTCGGTGCGGCGCTGATCCTCGGTCGCGCGCCGACCGGGTCCCGTCGTCGGACTGACCGTTCGCCGGAGGAGCAGGCGCGGAAGGAGCGCGACTGCGTGGCGAGGTCAGTTCGGCGGCTGCACCTGCTGCGTGAACTGCAGCGATGCCTCGCCGTCCTCGAGCGACACCTCGACCTCGACCACCATCAGACCCTGGTCGATCTGCTCGGCCGTCATCGAGGCGCCCTCGCTCGCGACCACGTCGAAGGCCCGCGAGGCGGTGGCGCCGAACAGGCCGCCGTCGGTCCACTGCGTGGTCAGGAAGCCTTCGATCTGCTCGACGACCGACGCCCAGGTCGCCGGCCCGTCGGGTTCGAACACGTACGGCTGCAGCCCGGTGGCGATGCTGCGGCGGAGGAAGTCGAGCATTCGCTGGCGAGACAGGTCCTGCGTGCTCACGTCGGTGGACAGCGTCCGGTCACCCATGACGATGGTGCCGATGGTCGGCAACGCCATGATCGAGTTGATGCCGCCGGCGGCGAGGACGGTCGCCTGCGAGTTGTTGGCGGGCACCGCCGCGGTGAGCCCGCGCATCGGTTGGGACGGTCCGCCGGCGGGTGCCCACGGCCCGGAGCTCCGGTCGGTCGCGGCGAACAGCCCGGCCAGGACCGCGGCGCTCGACACGGTCTGACCGTCGAGGAGGACCAGCGACGACGACAGCATGGCCATCGACCCGGCGGCGGGTGACTGGCGCACCGGCTCGACGACAGCGACGAGCGCGGAGGCCCATTCGGGATCGGAGGGCTGGGCGACCGACGACGGCGGGTCCAGGAGGGCGATCCCGGTGGCCCGCCCCGCGGCCTGACCCATCTCGTTGGCGAGGGACACCCACGACTCGCCGTCGAGGCCGTTCATCGCCGGCACGACCAGCAGGTCCCAAGCCCGCACCTCGGCGACCGACCCCGCCACCGCGGCCACGAGGGACGGCGCCGACTCGTCCGTCACGAGTTGCACGATCGCGGTCGTGCCGCCCTGCGTGAAGAACTGCTCGACCGCCACCGTGAGTGCCGGACTGGCGCCCTGCACCGACTCGGCGAACTCCGCGCTCGAGCCGATCGAGACGGTGGACACCGGCGCTCCGTCGACGTCCGCCGAGCCGGTACCGACGAACAGGGTCACGCCAGACGGTGCTGCCTCGATCTGGTCGGCAGGGAGCTCCTGGACGTAGACGCCCGGATCCCCGACGGGCGGAGTCGAGGTGCTGCTGGCCGTGCCGTCGGACTGGGCGCCATCGGATTGGGTGCCGTCGGACTGGGCGGCCACGGGCAGCGCCGCGATCGCGACGCCCGCGAACGCGGCGAGGCAGGCGACGACGAGGAACGGCCGCCGGGTCATGCTCGCTCCGCGACGATCGTGGCGAGCTCGATGTGATCGGCCTGGTCCAGGCCGACACCGGCCACGGTCACCTCGACGAAGCGACCGTCGACCACCATGCCGACGATCCCGTCGAACGGCGCCTGGAACGCCGCCGAGGCGCCCGGGACGACGGCGTCACCGACCGTGGGGTTGGCGGCCAGCGCCTGGCGCGCTGCGACGTACGGCGCATCGCCGACGTCGTCGGCCACGACGACCTGCACCGTGCCCCGGTGGTCGACGTCGGTGAAGTGGCAGAGTCGCACCGGCGTCGGTTCGGACCGGCTGGCCGGGGTGGCAGCGCCCACGGCCCAACCCGTGACGGCGTCGACCTCGGCCGCGTCGAGCATGGCGCAGGGGTCGGTGATCGACGCCGCGACCGGTTCGCCGAGACCTCCGCGACGAGCGCCGTCGTCGTCCGACGAGCAGGCGATCGACGACGTCGCGAGCGCGACGAGCGCAGCGATCAGGAGTGTTCGACGGACTCGGCCCACCCCGATCCATCGGCATCGGCGGGTCGGAGATGAGGGCGGAGCCTCGGCCGAACGGCGTCGGAGCGGTCAGTGGCGGCGGACGCCGCCCATCCACGTCTCCAGCACCTCGATGTCGGCGATGTGGTGGGGGTCGACCGTTGTGGGGTCCTCGGCCAGCACGACCACGTCGGCGAGCTTGCCCGGCTCGAGCGTGCCGATCTCGTGCTCGCTGTGGCACTGCCACGCGGCGTCCGCGGTCATCGCCCGGATCGCGGCCTCCACCGGCACCCGCTCGTCGGGCGTCAGCACCGTGCCGGGCTCGCGCCAGAGATCGCGGGTCACCGCGTCGTGGATGCAGCGCAGGGGATCGATCGGCGTCACCGACTCGTCGGAGTGCAGGGTCCAGCGGATGCCCGCGTCAGAGCACGACGCCGTGCGGTCCAGCAGGTCGGCCCGCTCACGCCCGATGATCCGGTCGCGGAACGCCTGGCCCCAGAAGTGGACGTGGCCGATCAGGAACGACGGCGAGAGGCCGAGCTCGGCGATGCGAGCGATCTGCTCGTCGTGGAGGAGCGAGCAGTGCTCGATGCGGTGGCGGCGGTCGCCGTGGCCCCCGGCGTCGCTGGCCTCGACCGCCGCGGCCAGCGCGTCGAGCGCCAGGTCGATCGCCCGATCGCCGTTGGCGTGGATGACGACCTGCCAGCCCTGCGCGGCGCGGGTGCGGGCCGTCTCCACGAGCACGTCGACGTCGATGTACGGGATGCCCGAGTCGTCGGAGCCGAGGTACGGCTCGCGGAGCAGGCCGGTCCGGCCCTGGTTGGAGCCGTCCGACACGATCTTCCAGCCGGTGGCGCGGATGAGCTCGTCGCCGTCGCCGCAGGTGGTGCCGGCGTCGACGAACGACTGACCTCGGCTGTCGTGCAGGGAGTAGCGCAAGCGGGTGGCGAGCCGGTCGTCGTCAGCCATCGACCGGTAGATGCCCACCTCGTCGGGTCCCATCAGCGTGCCGGTGCCCTGGTCGCAGATGGTCGTCACTCCGACGGTCGACGCCCGCTGCGCCACGGCGCGGGCCTGCTCGATGAGGTCGAGCGAGCCCATCGACGGGTTGTGGGCCATCACGCTGAGCATGGCGCCCTGGCCGACGAGCACGCCGTTGGGCGTGCCGTCGGCGTGGCGGCCGTACGGCGAGTGCGGGATGTCGGGGGTGTCGCGGTCGATGCCGGCCGCCGCGAGCGCCGCGCTGTTGGCGTAGGCGAAGTGCAGTGACGCGTTGGTGACGACGACCGGGACCTCCGTCGACACGCGGTCGAGCAGGTCGGTGGTCAGCTGGTCGGGACCGGCCTGCAACGACGGGTCGAACTGGCGGCCGGTCAACCACCGGCCCGGTTCGACCGACGACACGAGCGACGCGAGGTGGTCGATCGCGGCATCCACCGTGTCGAAGCGGAACGGCCCCACGTCGTGCCACGACCGGAGGAGCGCGGTGGGCAGCACGTGGGCGTGCGGCTCGATGAACCCAGGAAGGATCGTCGCTCCGATGCGGTCGAGCACCGTGGCGTCGTCGCCGGCTGCGGCCAGGACGTCGGCCTCGGAGCCGACGGCCAGGATGCGGTCGCCTCGGAAGGCGATGGCATCGACACGGGAGAACGCCGGGTCGACCGGCAGCACGGTGGCGCCCCGCAGGACCACGGTGCCGGTCGGAGGTGCGGGCCGACGTGCCGGTCGGGACGTCGGGTCGCTCGGTCGAGGGACCAGCGCGGCGAGCCCGGCGAGCAGCGGACCGCCGCACCCGCACCCTCCGACGTAGGGGCGGGATTGCGATGACGGCGCGAGCAGCGGCATGGCCCGGAGGCTAAGGCGATCCGACCGCTCGCGCCGTCAGGGTGGACTCAGCCCATCGACTTCCGGCCGTCGATCGACTCGCGAATGATGTCGGCGTGGCCGGCGTGCTGCGACGTCTCGGCGACGATGTGCACGATGCAGCGCCGCACCGACCACGACGCACCCTGCTCGAACCACGGCGCCTCGGGGAGCGGGTACTCCTGGTCGAGCGACGGCAGCGTGGCCACGAGGCGGTCGGTGGCCGCAGCGACCTCGGCGTAGCGATCGAGGACCGACGCCAGCGTCTCGCCCTCGACCAACCGGAAGCCGTTCTTCCACTGCTCCATGACCTCGGCCGGAATCTCCCCGCCCGCGCTCAGCGCCTCCCAGTCGACCTCGACCGACTCGTCGCCGGACGCCTCGCCGTTGCCGGCCATGAAGTTGGCCCAGTGCTGCTCGGTCTCGGCGACGTGCTTGATGATCCCGCCGATCGACAGCTCGCTGACCGTCGGGCGGCTGGCGGCCTGCTCATCGGTCAGGTCGGTCGCGGTCCCGATCAGGAACTCGCGATGCTTGGCGAGCACCTCGAGGAGGTCCCGACGCTCCCTGCTGAGCTCCGGCGCACCGGGCGACTCGGCCGGGGCATCGGTGGTGGTGGACTGCGGGTTCTCGGTGGTCATCGTCATGAGAGGACCGTACGAACCGTTGCGGTCAGATCATGACCGCAATGCAGAAATCTTCTGGGATCTCGGCCGTGCTGGGCCGCTGATTCGACTGTCGGCTCAGGTCCCGCCGGACAGCGACGGACCGGCGAACGTGTCGATGGTGACGAAGGAGTCGACGGGGTCCCGACGCAGCTTCGTCGCCCGCTTCGTCGGGTACCCCAGCGCCAGCACGGTGGCCACCGCGAACTGGTCGGGCACCTGCAGCAGCGCCTTGACCTCGGGCTCGTGCAGCACGTTCATGGTCGTCATCACGCCACCCAGCCCCTCGGCGTGCGCGGCCAGCAGGACGCTCCAGACGAACGGATAGATCGAGGCGCCGCCGACGAGCGTGTAGCGGCCGAGGTCCCGGTCGGTGGCGGCGAGCAGCCGAAGATCTGCCAACACGACGGCCATGACCGGCACGCGGTCGAACTCAGAGGCGAACCCGCCCGGATCACCAGCGCTCGCCTCGGCGATCGCCGCCGCCTCCGCGTCACGGTCGCCGATCGGCGCCCACGGCTGCACGCCCGCAGCACGCATGGCGAGGTACTGGCCCCAGCCCTTCACGTAGAGGTCGCGCATGCCCCGACGCAGCTCGGGATCCTCGACCAGCACCACGTGCCATGCCTGCTGGTTGCCGCCGTTGGGGGCGAAGCGAGCCGTGTCGAAGACGCGGACGAGGACGTCGTGCGACACCGGTCGATCCTCGAAGTCGCGGATCGCACCGGTGGTCCGCAGGCCGTCGACCAGGGTCAGGCCGCGGTCGTTGCCGTCGCCGTCCCCGGTCACAGGTGGAAGATCCCGTACATCTCGCCGAGCGGGTCCGAGATGAGCTCGATCCGCTCGCCGTCGGGGCCACGGAAGTAGATCGAGCTCCCGTCGATGTGGGCGTACTCGATGCCGGCGTCGTCGAGCTTGGCCTTGAGGTGCGCCCAGCGCTCGGGCTCGACGGAGATCGCCAGGTGGTGCAGGCCGCCGAGCACCTCCGCGTAGTCGCCCAGGTCCAGGCCGGGCAGGTCGAAGAAGGCGAGCTGGTTGCCGATGCCGATGTCGAAGAAGAAGTGCGTCGAGCCCTGGTAGTCCCGGTTCTCGAACAGCTCGCTCAGCGGGAACTCCAGCAGGCCCTGGTAGAAGTCGATCGTGCGCTGCACGTCGCTGCTGATCAACGCCACGTGGTGCACGCCGCGGGCGGAGGACGGAGGTCGATCGTCCTTCGGGCGGAGGTGGCGGCGGCGGAGCTCCTCCCACTCCTCGGTCCGGTCGATGCCGGCGCCGTGACGTTGCTCGGGTGCGACGGGTTCGGCCACGGTTCACGCTCCCCTGGTGGTCGGCTCGACCTGCGTCGAGGCTAGACCCGTCGCCGTCGGCCCGTTCCGGGTGCGCTGATCGTCGTAGAGCGACGATCGTTGCACCGAGAAGCTGTCGGCTGCGCCGAGTCCGGTTCACACGACATGCGGGGTCGCCCCGGTGCTCCACTTGGGACATGTACGAACACCAGCTGGTCGTGCTCGGGTCCGACGGCGAAGGGTTCAGGCCACCGCTCACCGAGCGGCAGTCGAAGACGCTCGGCGACATCCAGACCCAGGGCTGGGAGCTCGTGTCGAGCTCCGTGCTGATGGACGGGGCGGTCGCCCTGTTCTGGAAGCGACCCGCGCCGCGTGGTGACGACACGCGGCGCATCCCGACGACCTACCTCTGACGGTCCGGCATGCCGCCGGACACTCAGGTCGATCGTGCGTCGCTGACGCCACTCGGTGGCGTCAGAACCGGTGCCGCGGGGACTCGCCGGTGGCGAGCGTCAGTGGGCGCCGACGAGGCGCGAGGAGAGGTCGTCGGCGGCGAGCTGCGCAGCCTCGGTGCCGTCGACGAACTCGAGCACCACCTCGGCGAACCGTCGGGGATCCTCGACCTGCGGGAAGTGGCCCACTCCCGGGATGATCTCCAGCCGGCTGCCGGGCATGGCCTCGTGCGCGGCGTGGCCGTGGCTCACCGGGATGATCGGGTCCTTCTCGCCCCACACGATCAGCGTGGGCACGTCGCTCGCCAGGTACAGGCGGTCGTGGGCGCTCACCCGCTGGCCCCGACGGTCGACCACGCTGCGCAGCGTGTGCACGAACGCGGTGCGGGTCTCGGGATCGACCAGCGACGCGTAGGCCCGGAAGATCTCGTCGGTGGCCGCGGCCGGCTTGAGACCGACTCGACCGAACCAGCCGCCCACCGTGCGAGCAGCGTCGCGGAACACCGGCTGGAACAGCGCCGGGAAGAGCAGGTCGGTCCCCGGCACCGAGATCAGCCGCAGGATCGGCGTGACCTCCTCGCCGAGGCCGCCGGCGCCCACCAGCACGAGGCGCTCGAGGCGCTCCGGGTACTGGTACGAGAACTGCAGGGCGATCCCACCGCCGAGCGACGTGCCGACCACGGTCGCCCGATCGTGGCCGAGCGCCACCAGCAGGTCGCGGAGGAAGCTCGCCTGGGCACCGAGCGAGTAGTCGCCACGGGGCTTGTCGGTGCGTCCGTGTCCGGGCAGGTCGGGAGCGATCACCGTGGCCCGGGCGGTGAGGTCGTCCCAGACGCTGCGCCACGTGGACGAGCTGCCTGCCATGCCGTGGACGAGCAGGATCACGGGACCCTCGCCGCCCATCCGGTACGACACCTGGTGCCCGTGGATGCTGATCGTCCGCCGTTCGAACGACGTGCTGCCCATGGGAAGCCTCCCTCGGTCCGCAGCCGTGCCCCCGACCGCTCCGCGACGGTAGTGCAGCACCCCCTGCGTCCGTAAGGGGCGGTTTCACCCGGCCGCCGATCCCTGAGCGCAGCCCGGTCGCCCGTTTCCCGGAGGTACCGGCGCGACGTCCCGATACCCTCCGCGCCATGTCAGGCACCGATACGACGGCGTCCACCCCGCGACCGACCGATGATGCGCCGGACCAGCCGCACATCGACCGGTTCGGCACGCTCCTGGTGCTGACCACGGTGACGATCGTGCTGATGACGCTCGTCGACCTGCCGAAGCAGATCGACAGCGCGAAATCGGTGCTCTCCTCGTTCGTCGAGAACGCCCTGATCGGTGCCACGTTCATCCTCGCCCTGCGCGCCTCGGGAGTGCCGCGGCGCTGGCGCCGGATCGGGACGGGGCTGGTCGTCGTCGCCCTCGTCGCCACGACGCTCGTCTACGTGGTCGCACTCACCGTCGACACCGACCGGCCGCTGAACGCTCGCATCCCGTCCATCGTGTTCGTCGGTCTGGCGATGGTGATGCCGGTCGCCGTCGCGGTCCGGTTGCTGCAGCACCGGCGGGTCACGCTCAACACCGTCCTGGGCGCGATCTCCGCCTACCTGCTCATCGCCCTCTGCTTCGCGCTGCTCTATCTGACGGTGTCGGCGCTGCACGGCAACGACTTCTTCGGACACCCCGAGCCGAGCTCGTCGTTCATGTACTACAGCCTCACCACCGTCACGACGGTCGGCCTGGGCGACCTGTCGCCCGACACCCGGGTCGGACACCTGCTCACTGGCGCCGAGGCGATCATCGGCCAGGTGTACCTGGTGACCTTCGTGGCCATGATCGTGGCCCTGTACGTGACCCACCGGAGCGAGGACTCGGCCACGGCGTCGACGCAGAGCGGCGCCGGACCGAGCGGCACCGGCGGCGAGGGCGCGACGAGCGGTACCGGCGCGGACTGATCACGGCCGCACGCCGGTCGAGCCCCCACATGTCTGGTGGGCGCGGGGGACCCTCGCCGCCGGACGGGAGGACCCCGGCGGACCGGGATGGAGCGGCGACCGCCGTCCCTTCATGGTGGTCGAGGCGTTGCGGCCGAGCGCGGTCCGACGCCACCACGACCACTTCACGAAGGAACCCCGATCACCATGCACCGCTCCCCCCGCACCGTCGCCGCAGTCGGTCTGGCCCTCCTCGCACTCGTCCCGGTCGCATGCGGCGACGATGACGACTCGGCCGACGCCACCACGACCACCGAGGCAACGACGACCACGGCAGCGACCGACCACACCGCCCACGACGCCACCACCGTCACGATCGAGGGTGTCGACTACGCGTTCGAGGACGTCCCGGCGTCCGTGCCGGCCGGCACCAAGCTCACGTTGAAGAACACGTCGCCGAAGGAGTTGCACGAGCTGGTCGTGTTCCGCATCCCCGACTCCGAGAGCGCCCCGCTCTCCGAGCTGGTGACGAAGCCGGCAGCGGAGCTCGAGGCCCAGCTCGGCGCCCCGGTGACCGTCCTCATCCAGCCCCCGGGGGCGCCCGAGCCGATCGCGGCGGTCGGCGACGGCACGATCTCGGAGCCGGGCCGCTACGCGCTGATGTGCTTCATCCCGATCGGCGCCGACCCCGAGGCGTACATGGCCGCCGTCCAGGCCGCCGGTGGCGAGAAGCCGACCGGCGTGGCCGGCGGTCCGCCGCACTTCACCGGCGGAATGTTCGCCGAGCTCACCGTCGAGTGAGCGACGGTCGGTGGCCGGGTAGCCTCGGGTCCGTGATCACGCGGGTTCCCAGGCACCGGGCCACCGACCTCCCGGCGGGACCGCTCTACGGGGCCGACCCTCGTCGAGGCGACTTCCGGTAGCCGGCACGACCCACCGCCCGCGCCGACGACGGCGTGGGGCGGTGCTCGTCCAGCACCCTCGACACCAGGCCAGCGGCGAGTGCGCCCGGCCTCGAAAGGAAGTCCCGTGCCCCGCGCACACACCACCTCCTGCGGGACGCAGCTGCGTTCCCTCCCTACTCGTCACGATCCGGCGAGCAGCCGAACGACGGAGCCGCCGACGTGATCGAGCTCCTCACCGGCACCTACGGCATCGGCATGTCGCTCGCTCCGCTCCTCCAGGCCCGGCGCATGCGGCAGCGCGGCTCGTCCCAGGACGTGTCCATGCCGTACCTGGCCATCCTCCTCGGCGGATTCGTGCTCTACCTGGCCTACGGCCTCTCGATCTCCAACCGCGTCCTGGTCGTGACCAACGTGGTCTCGGCGATCGTCACCTCCACCACGCTCTTCATCGCCTGGCGGCTCCGGCCGCCCCGAGGCGTGTCAGCCGCCGACGTCGTCGATCACGAGGCGCCGGTCGGAGGGAGCCGTCCGTGAGGGTGCTGCGCTACGTCACGCACGCGGAGGTCGAGGTCGACCCCACCGTGGCGGTCGGGCGCTGGGACCTCAGCGCCGTCGGTCGTGCGCGGGTGCGGGCGATGCTCGCCCAGCCGTGGGTGCCCGACGTCGGGCGCATCGTCAGCAGCGCCGAGGCCAAGGCGTTGACGACCGCCGGGATCCTGGCCGAGCACCTGGGTCTGGACGTGGAGGTCCGGCCCGACACCGGCGAGAACGACCGGTCCGCCACCGGCTTCCTGCCGCCCGAGGAGTTCGAGGCGACCGCGGACCGGTTCTTCTCCTCGCCCGAGAAGTCGGTGCGGGGCTGGGAGCGCGCGATCGACGCCCAGGACCGCATCTCCGACGCGCTCGAGGACCTGCTCGCCGAGCCCTCGCACGACAGCACGGTCGTCGTCGGCCACGGCGGCGTCGGGACCCTCTGGTGGTGCCGGCTCGCCGGCGTGCCGATCTCCCGTCGTCACGACCAGCCGGGGCAGGGCCACCACTTCACGGTGGACGTCGACCGCCGGCTCGTGCTCGGGGGCTGGCACCCGATCGACGACCTCGAAGTGACCCGCTGACGACGCCCGGGCGCGGCCGCTCGGATCGGTCAACGACCAGGTGGATCCGTGCGGAGCAGGCACAGCCCCCGCGGCCGGCGCTCGACCTCCATGGCGAAGTCGAACCGGTCGACGTCGACCGCGTACGCGATGTCATCCGGGTCGACGTGTCCGTCGCCCACGGCAAGGGTCCGTTCGGCCTCGGGCGTCGACGCCACGAACGCTGCGGTGCCGGCCACGTCGAGCGGATGCCCGCACCGGGCTCGCTCGATGAGCTCGGCGGCCGCTCGGTCGTCCTCGCCGAACCGGTCCTCCCTGTCGGTCATCCAGCCGGTGAGCACGTATGTGGGCGCACCCAGTGCGGCTGCCCGAACCGCTCGGGCGGTGGCCGACGCACAGACCAGGCTCGACGCGAACAGGCGGTCGGCGGCGCGGGCCGCCACCACGCCCTGGGTGCCGGCCGAGGTGCGCTGCACGAGCACCCGGCCGTCGAGGTCTGCCTTCGACGCCGCCACCGGCGAGTTCGACAGGTGGAAGCCGTCGGGTCGGCGGCCTCCGTCCTCGCCCATCAGGACCGCGCCGCCGAGCTCCTCGGCGAGCGAACGCGCCTCGTCCACCCCGGCCACCAGCCAGATCTCGGCGGCGCCGGCGTCGAACGCGTACGCGGCCGTGGTGAAGGCGCGCAGCACGTCGATGGCCACGACCGCGCCGGTGACGTCGCCGACGAGCGAGGACGGCACGTAGGCCGGCGCGTCACCCACCGGCCAGCGGCTCCAGGAGCTCGAGCCGGTTGCCGAACGGGTCATCCGCATAGACGCGGTCGTAGCCCTCGAGCGGTTCGTCGTCGCGCAGCGGGACTCCGGCCTCGGCCAGCCGCTCGACGAGGGCGGCGAGGTCCTCGACGAGCAGCGCGGGATGGGCCTTGCGCGCAGGGCGGAACTCCGCCTCGACGCCGAGGTGGACCTTCACGGCGTCGGACTCGAACCAGCACCCGCCCCGCGCCGCCAGGTGCGGTGGCTTCGGCACCTGCGGGATGCCGAGCAACCCCTCGTAGAACGCCACGGCGGCCGCCTCACGCCCCGCGGGCATGGCGAGCTGCACGTGGTCGATCCGCACGACCTTCATCGTCACCTCCGGGATGGCGCGCTCCCGCTACGTCATGCACAGCGGTACCGATGGGCACCGCT
>JAEXGP010000345.1 GCA_023450775.1 Actinomycetes bacterium
GCGATCGTGGCGTCGCTCGGCGACGTCGTCGCCCGCCACCCGCTCGGGTTCGGCAACCTGCTCTGGGCGCTCGAGATGGAGGCGAACGGCCTCACCGAGCTGGTGATCAGCGGCGACCGGCCCGACCTGGTCGCCGTCGCCCGTCGGGCGTTCCGCCCCACGACCGTGCTCGCCTGGGGTGAGCGCAGCGATGGTCCGCTGTGGGAAGGCCGCGACGAGGCCGGCGCCGACGGCCGGGCCTACCTCTGTCGAAACCACACCTGCGACGCGCCGATCACCGACCCTGCGGCGCTCGCCGCCGCGCTGGGCCCCGCTCGCTGACCGCGAGGCCGAGCGGCGTCCGGCCGGGAGCGTGTCGCCGCGTCAGTTCGTCGCCTGGAGATCGGCGTCGGATCAGACGGCGGCCATGCTCACCGACACGGTCGCGTTGAGCAACTTGGGTGCTTCGATGCCCGTCGCGGTCGCCAAGGCGACGAAGACGAGCTTCGTTCCCGCCGACACCGGGATGCTCAGACCGGCGGTCAGGCAGGTCGACGTCGATCCGACCACGACGACTCCGGTCAGGCTCATCGTGCAGGATGCGCCGGGGACGGCACGGGCCGCCCGGTCGGGCCGTCGCCCAGTCGGCACCGGTCACGGCTCCGGCGGGCACCGCCAGCGCGACCAGGAGCAGCGCGACTGCCGCCAGCCCGCCGCGCCGCACGGTGCGGCGCGTCGAACTCGGTGGCTCGAGGGTGGCCGGGACGTGCTCGGAGCGGGACCGCTGGAGATGCGACCCGCCCCGGGGCAGAACCCCCCGACCGAGGGGAGATCTGTCAGATCGGACATCCGCGCCGACGACCCCGCCCGCGAACTTGGGGGAGTCCGAGGGATCACACGTCGAGATCCCCCGAGTTCGAGTCGGCCGGCGAGCGCACTCGCGAACTCGGGGGAATCCGACAGGTCACACGTCGAGATCCCCCAAGTTGGGTGGCGACGTCAGACCGGGGTGGGCGTCTCGGCCTTGTGGTCCGGCACGTCCAGGAACGGCTCGACCTCGTGGTCGAGCATGCCCTTGGAGACCCAGCCCCGCTTGTCCGCCCAGATGATCAGCGGCGGCAGCACGATCAGCGCGGCCAGCAGGGCGATCGTGATCTTGAGCGCCATGAAGATGCCGAAGTTGCGCAGCAACGGCAGCGACGAGAACGAGATGACGGCCACGCCGGCGACCGCGGTCATGGCCGACACGATGAACGCCCGGCCGGTGCGGGCGGCGGTCACGTCGATCGCGGCGCGGGGCTCGAGCCCGCGGCGCCGCTCCTCGATGTAGCGGAGCAGGATCAGCGACGTGAACTCGGTGCAGGTGGCCACGACGAGCGGGCCGCCGATGGCGGTCATGGGGCTCAGCTCGATCCCGAGCGCCCAGATGGCGATCGTCGCCAGACCCGAGGCGACGAGCACCGGCACCATCGACAGCAGCGACCGGGTGAAGGACCGCAGCCGGATCAGCAGGAAGAGGAACACCAGACCGGCCGCCACCCAGGTGAGCTGGGTCAGGTTGGCCTCGAGGTTCTCCAGCAGGCCCACGCCCACCA
This sequence comes from Actinomycetes bacterium, assembly GCA_023450775.1. Taxonomy (GTDB): domain Bacteria; phylum Actinomycetota; class Acidimicrobiia; order Acidimicrobiales; family Microtrichaceae; genus Dermatobacter. The sequence continues at coordinate 1,575 of JAEXGP010000345.1, forward strand.
CGGCCAGGCCCGACGGCGTGAGGCGCGTGCCCTCGGGCGCGACCGCGTGGTCCCGGATGTCGTTCACGACCTCGGCCCGCTCCTCGAGCGAGGTGGGCTTGGTCAGGTAGATCAGGTTGATGGCGCCGCCGTCGGGCGAGGCGGTGGACGACTTGATGCCGTCGGGCGCGATGTCCCACGCCGCCTTCACCGACTCCGCGGTCGGCGACACGTGCGCGGCGCCGGGCACCTCGGTCAGGTCCGAGATCGTGGTGATGATCCCCGATCCGATCAGCAGGACGTCGGGGTTCTCCTCGAGCGTCGAGCGCTGGAACTCGTCCAGGTCGGCGACCACATCGTCGGTGTAGACGGTGCCGCCGTCGTCAGCCTCCACGAAGATGCCGAGCTCCGACGAGCCGCCGATCTCCCGCTCGACGGTGCGCAGGTCCTTGACCACGTCGCTGTCCTGGCTGACCCAGTTGACCGGGTCGGTCTCGAGCTTGATCTCGGGCTCGACGACGCTGCCCACCACGAACACCGCGACGGACACGACGGCCAGCGGGATCGCCCAGCCGCCGGGCAGGCTGCCCATCTTCACGACCATGCGGCCCAGCCGGCCCTCGCTGAAGTCGCCGGCGCGGGTGGGGCTGCGGTACTCGCGCATGCCGAGGATGGCGAGCGGGTTGAGGATCGAGCTCACGCAGATGGCCACGATGCCGACGGTGAGCAGCCACCCGAAGGCCCGCACCATCGGCACGTGGGAGATCTGCAGGGCCAGGAACGCGAACACGGCGTCGAAGGTGACGACGAGCAGCGCCGGGCCCAGTCCTCGGGCCGCCTCCTGGATCGGGTGCGTGGAGTGGTCGATGATGACCTCCTCCTCGATCCGGGAGTGCATCTGGATCGCGTAGTCGATGCCGATGCCCAACATGACCGGCAGGCCCGCGATCGTCACCAGCGTCAACGGGATACCCAGGTAGCCGGCCAGGCCGAAAGCCCAGACCACGCCCACGAGCACGACGGCCAGCGGGAGCAGACGCCAGCGCACGCTGAAGAACAGCAGCAGGATCACGATCATCACGACGACCGCGATCGCCCCGAGGGTGAGCATGCCGCCCTTGAGGTAGTCGTTGATGTCCTTGAGCAGGACCGGCGCGCCGGTGGTGACCACGCTGGCGTCGGGGAACTTCAGCGCCTCTGTGGCGGCCACGACCGCGTCGGAGGTGGAGCCCTCGTCCTCGATCGACATGTTCCCGTCGAGGCGGCTGATCATCAGGGCGTGGGTGTCGTCGGGGAAGAACGGCCGCAGCGCCTTCCGGACCTCGCCCTCGTTGTCGTACAGCAGGAACTTGACCCACTCGGGGTTGGACAGGACCTGCTGGTCGGCGGGCACCGCGAGCAGGCGGGCGGCGGTCTCGCCGGTGTCCTCGGTGCGGGCCTTGGCGCTGGCGGCGTCGCCGGAGGTCTCGGCGACCTCGGTGGCGTGCGTGAGCGCCTTGGCGGCGATCGAGTCGAGCGGCGAGCCGCCCTCGGGGGCCTTGACCAGGTCGGAGCTGAACTGCAGCGCGGTGACCGGCGAGATCACGCCCTGCACGCCGTCGGTGCCCTCGATCTCCGACGTCACCGACGCGAAGGTGTCCAGGCCCTCCTGCGTGAAGAGCTCGTCCACCGTGTGGCCCTCGTCCATGGAGATGACCGAGAGCATGGCCTCGCCGCCGAACAGGTCCTGGTAGACGACGTTGTCCTTGTAGACCTGGTCGTCGGAGTTCAGGTAGCTGTCCTGACCGGTCGCGAACTCGAGCTGCGTGACGCCGGTGCCGATGAGGATCGTGAACGCCGCGAGCACCGCGGTGACCACGATGGCGTGCTTGCCGAGGTTGACCGCCAGCCAGGACCAGAAGCGCTGCATCATCGCCGGCGAACCTACCGCGCCGGCCTCACCACCCGCCCGTGTGGAGGTGGTCGTCCGCCACCGGCCGACCGGTCCGGGCGGAGCGCGACGGGCGTCGACCGCCGGGCGCCGGCCAGCCGAGCGCGACCGTGC
>JAEXGP010000377.1 GCA_023450775.1 Actinomycetes bacterium
CGGCAGGTGACCAGCGGCGAGGACCGCTACCGGGTGGTCGCGGCACCGCTGGGCCAGGGCGGCGGCGTGGTGCAGGTGGCCCGCAGCCTGCAGGAGACCGACGACGTGCTGGGCGCGCTGCGCCGGCGCATCGTGGTGGCGTCGCTGGTGGTCATCGGCCTGGCCGCCGTCGTGGGCGCGGTGCTGGCGCGGCAGCTGACCCGCCGGCTGGTGCGGCTCACCGAGGCCGCCGAGCAGGTCCGGGCGACCGGTCAGCTCGACGTGCAGGTGCCGGTGACGGGGACCGACGAGACGGGCCGGTTGGGCGCGGCGTTCGGCGACATGCTCGCCTCGCTGGCGCGGTCGCGTGAGTCCCAGCAGCGCCTGGTGCAGGACGCCGGCCACGAGCTGCGGACGCCGCTGACGAGCCTGCGCACGAACGTGTACACGCTGCGGCGGTCCGACGACCTGGCTCCCGAGGACCGTCGCCGGGTGCTCGACGACCTGGAGAGCGAGTCGCTCGAGCTGACCCGCCTGGTCGACGAGGTGGTCGAGGTGGCGACCGACCGCCGCGGCGACGAGCCCGAGGCGCCGGTGGACCTGGGAGCGCTCGTGGGCCGGGTGGCGGCGCGGGCCGAGCAGCGCTCGGGTCGGTCGATCGAGGTCCACCTGCTGGAACCGGCCACGATCTCGGGCCGGCCGCTCGCGCTCGAGCGGGCCGTCGGGAACCTGGTCGAGAACGCGCTCAAGTTCGACACGTCGGGCGGACCCGTCGAGGTGACGTGCGAGGGCGGGCGGGTGGAGGTGGCCGACCGCGGGCCGGGCATCGCACCCGAGGACCGGGAGCACGTCTTCGATCGCTTCTACCGCGCCACTGCCGCCCGCGGGCGTCCGGGCTCCGGCCTGGGCCTGTCGATCGTGGCCGACGTCGTCGGTCGTCACGGTGGCCGCACGTTCGTCGCCGACCGGGCCGGCGGCGGCGCCGTGGTCGGCTTCGTGCTCCCCGTCGCCTGACCCCGTTCTGCTGTGCAGAACCAGAAGGATCCTTCCGGTTCCGCACAACAGAACGGGACGGGCGCCGCGGCGTTAGTGTCCGCCGCCATGCAGGAACGGGACCCTCGGGTCAGGTTGGACGTGGACGGCGAGGTCGCCGTCATCACCAACGACAACCCCGACAAGCACAACGCGTTCGACGACGAGATGGACGCGGCGCTCTTCGACATCCTCGCCGAGCTGCGCGGCCGCCCGGAGATCCGCGCCGTGGTGTGGCGGGGCGAGGGGAAGTCCTGGTCGTCGGGACGCGACGTCGGCTCGATCGGCACGAACAACACCGACATGACCCACCACGAGCTGATGACCCGGGGCATCCGCGGCATCCAGCAGCTGTGGGAGCTGGAAGCCCCGGTCATCGTGGCGATCCACGGATGGGCGCTCGGCGGCTCCTTCCAGCGGGCCCTGCTGTGCGACATCCGCATCGCCAGCACCGATGCGCGGTTCATGCTCCCCGAGGTCGGCCACGGCGTCATCCCCGACACCGGTGGCGTGGCGGTGCTCTACGAGATGTGCGGCCACGGGCTGGTGAGCGACATGGTCCTGACGGGTCGTCGCCTGTCGGCGGACGAGGCGCTCGCCCACGGCATCGTGTCGCGGGTGGTGCCCCGCGAGGAGCTCGACGACACCGCCATGGAGATGGCGCAGAAGATCGCGGCGGCGCCGGCGGTGACGGTGAAGATGGCGCGTCGCGTGATCAGCCACCTCGCCCGGCCGCAGATCCGCGCCTCCATGGAGGACGAGCTGATCTACCAGACGTTCGTGAACCGCAGCGACGACATGGCCGAGCTGCGCGCGTCGCGGGCCGAGGAGCGCGAGCCGCACTACCGCGGCAGCTGAACCAGAGCAGGACGAGGGGGACGACATGACCGAGCCATCCGACGGACTGATCGGGCTGTCGCGCCCGCCGGCGGTGGGCGACACCGCGCTGAAGCCGGGCACCTTCGACGGCGTCTGCGTGTTCGTGACCGGTGCGGGCACGGGTCTGGGCAAGGGCATTGCGTCGGAGTTCGCCCGCCTGGGCGCGGACGTGGTGATCGCCAGCCGCAAGCCGGAGCACCTCGCCGCGGGCCAGGAGGCGATCGAGGCCATCGGCGCCCGGGTGCTGACCGTCGAGTGCGACATCCGCGACGCGGATTCGATCGCGGCGGCGTTCGACGCGGCGGAGGAGCGCTTCGGTCTGCCGCAGGTGCTGGTCAACAACGCGGCGGCGAACTTCCCGGTGCCCGCCGAGGACATGTCGCCCAACGCCTGGCGCACGGTCGTGGACATCACGCTCACCGGCACGTTCCTGTGCTGCCGTGAGTTCGGCCGCCGGCACCTGGCGGCCGGCACGCCGGGGTCGATCATCAGCGTGGGGGCGAGCTACGCGTGGACCGGTGGTCCCGGCTTCGTGCACTCGTCGGCCGCCAAGGCCGGCGTGAAGAACCTGACCGAGTCGCTCGCCGTCGAGTGGGGCCCCTACGGGATCCAGGTCAACTGCCTGGTGCCGGGGCTGTTCCCGCACGAGGACATGACCGACGACATCCGCAGCAACCTCGACCGCACCCACGACAAGGACGTGTGCCAGCCGGCGCTGCGGGTGGGGGAGCGTCAGGAGCTCGGCTGGGCGGCCACGTTCCTGGCGTCGCCCTACGGCCGGTTCATCTCGGGGCACACCCTCGTGGTCGACGGCGCCAACTGGCAGCGGCGGTCGATGACCAACCCGCCGGTGGTGCCGATCCGCGAGCAGATGGGCCGTCCGCCGTTCGAGCTCTGAGCCGGACCCCCTCGCCCGGAGGGCCCGTCACCCGCCGGACTGCCACGTGTGCGCCGGTCACCAGCGCGAGCGCGACTCCTCGGCGAACCCGACGATGCCGTCGACGGACAGCTCTCGGCCCTCGTCGGTGACGACCGTGCCGGACCACGTGCCGAAGACCTGGTGGACCTCGGTCCCGAGCACGAGCGCCTCGACCTTCGAGTGCTTGTCGTGGACGGGGTGCAGCGTCAGGTCCATGCGGCCGGTCGGGTCAACCACGCGCCACGGCTCGGTCGGCCGATCCCAGTCGTAGTACCAGGCCAGCTCCTGGCCGAGCTTGTGGAGCCGGCCGTCGACGATGATCCCGTTCTCGGTGAAGCCGGTGCCCTCGGTCCACTTGCCGCCGATCTGGATGCCGACGACCTCGCCGGTCGTCGCAGCGCCGGCGCCGCCGCCCCAGTTCCATCGGGTGGAGTACGGCCACCGGCCCCGGCCGACGTCGAGCACACCCCACGCCGGCTGATCCCCGGTGCCGATCTCGATGCGCTCGTCGCCGAGCACGAGCTCCCCGGCGGCCGGGCGAGCCTGGTGCTTGGACGTGAACTGGAACGTGCGGTCGCTCCACGGGATCACGACGTTGAGCGACTCGTGACCTGCAGGCAGCTCGACGAGCACGTCCAACCGCCCGGGCGTGCCGTCGGACTCGGTCCACGCAGCCGACAGGCGGGTGCCCTGCTCGTCGTCGGTGAGGTCGAGCACGTGGTTGCGGGCGACCGCACGCAGCGGCGCCGTGCCGGGGCGGTCGGGCAGCCGGAAGCCACCGCCGCCGGGGACGCTCCGGTTCCGGCCGCCGGAACGCCCGGTCCGGAGGTCGACCCACCACACATCCGCGATGCCGAGGTAGTCCACGTCGGCGTACGTCACCGACAGCGCGTGGGTGGGGGTGAGCACGGCCCAGTAGTCCCAGCGCTTCTTGCGACCCCACGTCCCGGCCAGGTTGCAGTCGTGGAGCGGGACCCGGGACCAGCCCCGAGCCGCAGGGTTCAGCACCCGACCCCCGGGCAGGCACAGCTCGACCGGTTCGGTGACCTCGCGTTCGTGCGTCAGCGTGACCCCGTCGTCCATGCGGCGAGTCTGCCGGATCCGGCGACCGGTGGTCCTGACCAGCGGTCACCGGGCGCGGTCGTCCCGCAGGCGTCCCGCCACCCGCGAGTGCGGCGCGGAGCTGAGAGAGCACCCAAACACTTCGCATAGCTAATTAGCAACGCTATACAATGGGGCCGTGCCCGAGTCCCGCACCGCCGTCGCTGCCGAGGAGGCCACGAACCAGCTGGTCGCGGAGGCCCTGCTGGTCTCCACCGTGCGCCTGGCCCGACGCCTGCGGCAGCTGTCGGACGCCCGGCTCACCCCCAGCCAGCACTCGGTCATGACCTCCATCCACCGCCACGGGCCGATCACGCTGGGCGCTCTGGCCGACGTGGAGCGGGTGGCCCCGCCCACGATCAGCCGGGTGGTGGCGAAGCTCGAGGCCGACGGGCTGGTCGAGCGGCGTGCCGACCCCGACGACGGCCGGATCGTCCGGGTGGTCGCCACCGCTCGCGGCGCCGAGCTGCTCGAGGTGGCGCGCTCGCGCAAGGTCGCCTGGCTCGACGAGCACCTGTCGCAGTTGTCGGCCGAGGACCGTCGGGCCGTCGCCGGTGCGATCGGCGCCCTGCAGCGTCTGGTGGAGCTGCCGTGACCGAGCACCTCCGTCACTTCGGCAAGGAGACGTTCGCCTCGCTGCGCATCCGGAACTTCCGGTTGTTCTTCGTGGGCCAGGGCGTCTCGCAGGTCGGCAACTGGATGACGATGGTCGCCCAGTCGCTCCTGGTCCTGTCGCTCACCGACTCGGGTGTGGCGCTGGGCCTGCTCGCGGCGGCGCAGTTCGGCCCGGTCCTGGTGCTGGGCCCCTGGGCCGGCCTGGTGGCCGACCGGTCGGACAAGCGGCGCCTCCTGATGATCGTGCAGGCGCTGGCGATGCTGCAGTCGTTCCTTCTCGCCGCGGTCGCGTTCGCGGACGCGCCGGTGTGGACGATCTACGCGGTCGCGCTCTTCGGCGGCTTCACGGTGGCGTTCGACAACCCGGCCCGCCGGGCGTTCGTGGTCGAGATGGTCCCCGAGCGCGACGTGCCCAACGCGGTCAGCCTGAACAGCGCGGTGATGACGTCGTCCCGCGTCATCGGTCCGGCGCTCGCCGGCCTGCTGATCACCACCACCGGGTACGGCTGGGCCTTCCTGCTGGACGGCGTCTCCTACATCGCGGTGATCGCGTCGTTCTGGCTCATGCGCACGGGCGAGCTGCGACCGAGCCCGGTCGCCGCCCGGACCAAGGGCCAGATCCGCGACGGCTTCCGCTACGTCCGCCGCATGCCGGAGCTCTTCGTCCCGCTGGTGATGATGGGCGTGGTCGGCACGCTGGCGTTCAACTTCAACACGGTCATGCCGCTGTTCGTGACGCGCGACCTGGACGGCACCGACGCGGTGTTCACGGTCCTGTTCTCCGTGGTGAGCGTGGGTTCCGTGATCGGCGCCCTGGTGGCGGCGCGCCGGACTGACGTGAGCGTGTGGGGCGTGGGCTCGGCATCGATCGCCTTCGGTGCCTCGCTGGCGGTGCTTGCGGTCGTCCCGAACCTGGGCGTGGCGCTGCCCGTCGGCCTGATCCTCGGCATGTGTTCGATCACGTTCCTGACGATGTCGACCGCCATCGTCCAGCTGCGGGCCGCACCCGAGATGCGCGGACGCGTGCTCGCCCTGCAGGCGATGCTCTTCCTGGGCAGCACCCCGATCGGCGGACCGATCGTCGGCTGGGTGGCTCAGGAGTTCGGAGCCCGGTGGTCGCTCGTGGTCGGTGCCGTCGCCTGTGCGGCGGCGGGTGCGTGGGGCATGTCCGTGGTCGGACGCGACGACCGGGGGCCGGCCATGGACGCCGCGATCGACGAGACGCTCAGCCCGACGAGCTGAGCTCGGGCACCGCGGCGGCCTTGCGGTCCGCCTCGCACGCCGTGCGCACGTGGCAGCCCTTGAGGTGGTCGTTCACCAGCCCGACGGACTGCATGGCGGCGTAGGCGGTGGTCGGCCCGACGAAGCGGAAGCCCAGGCGCTTGAGCTCCTTGGAGAGCGCGACCGACTCGTCGGTCCGGGCCGGGAGCTGGTGCAGGTCCGTCGGGGCGGTCCGGCCCCGACGGCGCGGTTCGAACGACCACACGAGGGCCGCGAGCGAGCCGTAGCGGTCCTGCGTGGCGAGGACGGCCGAGGCGTTGTCGATGGCCGCGGTGATCTTGCCGCGGTGGCGGACGATGCCGGCGTCGGCCAACAGCCGCCCGACGTCGGCCTCCGTGTAGCCGGCCACGATCGCGGGGTCGAAGCCGTCGAACGCGGCACGGAAGTTCTCCCGCTTCCGGAGGATGGTCAGCCACGACAGGCCCGACTGGAACCCCTCCAGGCAGAGCTTCTCGTACAGACGGACGTCGTCGAGGACCGGTCGACCCCACTCGTCGTCGTGGTAGGAGGCGTAGTCCGCGGTGCTCGCCCCCCATGGGCACCGACGCCGCCCGTCGTCGCACTTGACCAGTCCTGTCTCCATGGGTGCTCCCAACATGCCCACTCCCTGCTCCCGGCCGCGCCCGGCGCGGCGGCTCCCGGCCGCGCGGCGCGCGGTGGTTCCGAGGGAAGCGGGACGCCGCGACGGCGGCGCAGGAGCAACGTAGCGACGCCGTGTGACGGTCGGGAGCTCTCAGGGAACTCTGCGGATCGTCCCACCGTGGCTTCATCCCCGTCCCCCACGATGGACCCATGGACGCAGACCACATCCCGAACGACACCGCGACCGAGGGGCACGACCGTGCCGCCGACGCCGAGACCGTCGCCATCGCCGGCCGACGGCGGGCGCTGGCGATCATCGGCGGAGCGGGCCTGGCCGGGTTCGCAGCCGTCGCGGCCGCCTGCTCGCCCGGCACCGCCGACCCGGTCGCCGGCGGATCGGGCGGCACCGACTCGACCACGACGACCGCGGCCGGGGGGTCGTCGACGACGGTCGACACCGGTGCGAGCTGCACGAAGATCCCCGACGAGACCGCCGGGCCCTACCCGGGGGACGGATCGAACGGCCAGCAGGTCCTGACCCAGGACGGCGTCGTCCGCTCCGACATCCGCTCGAGCTTCGGGAGCTCCACCACCACGGTGGACGGCATCCCGCTGACGGTGCACCTGGACGTGTCCGACACGGCGAACGGCTGCGACCCGCTGGAGGGTGCGGCGGTGTACCTCTGGCACGCCGACACCCAGGGCCGCTACTCGATGTACTCGAACGGCGTCACGAACGAGAACTACCTCCGGGGGGTGCAGGTCACCGACGCCGACGGCCGGGTCACGTTCAGCACCGTCGTCCCCGGCTGCTACGACGGTCGCTGGCCCCACATCCACTTCGAGGTGTACCCGGACGTCGGCTCGATCACGAACGCGCGCAACTCGATCAAGACGTCGCAGCTGGCGTTCCCGATGGCGATGCTGACGACGGCCTACGCGTCCTCGTCGCTGTACCCCACCAGCACCTCCAACCTGAGCCGGGTGTCCCTGGAGAACGACAACGTGTTCGGTGACGACGACGGCGTCCACCAGGTGGCGACGATGACGGGCGACCCGTCCTCGGGCTACACCGCCACCCTGGCCGTGCCGGTCTGACGGGACGCCGCCGCCGGCCCGGACCCGGTCCCGGTCAGCCGGGTCCACCCGGAGGGCCGGTGGGCGGGCCGGTCGGAGGGCCGGTCGGAGCGGTCGCCCCCGGGGGGACCGGAGCTCCCGGGCCCGACCCGCCGGACGGCGTCCACTCGCTGACGCGGGTCGAGTAGCCGCTCTGCTGGGGCATCGAGCCGGTGGCGAGCACGTACTCGAACTGCTG
>JAEXGP010000393.1 GCA_023450775.1 Actinomycetes bacterium
AGCTCCAGGTCCTCGTCCTCGACGGGCAGCACGGCGCCGCCGCGCGAGTACACGGTGCCGTCCGAGGTCACGACCTGCACGACCACGTCGCTGGAGCTGCGGAACCCGCCCCGGTCCTCCGACCCGAGCACCCGTTCCAGGCCGCCGGGCCGCCGGAGCTGCGTCAGGGCGTCGTCGAGCGACGAGTTCAGCGAGGCGTCCAGCTGGCCGAGCAGCTCCTCCCGCGTGGTGCCGTAGCTGAACGCGCCGATCGCAGCCGTGGCCACCGCCACCAACCCCACGAGCGCGAGGACGAGCTTGAGCCGCAGGCTCACCCGCCCGCTCCTCGGAAGGCGTCGTGCACCGTCAGTCCTCCCGGATCGTGTAGCCCACGCCGCGCACCGTGTGGATGAGCTTCACGTCCGCGTCGCCGTCGACCTTGCGACGGAGGTAGCTGATGTAGACGGCCAGGTTCTTGGAGTCGGGGCCGAAGTCGTAGCCCCAGATCTCCTCGTAGATCCGGGTGCGGTCCAACACGATGCCGGCGTTGAACATCAGGAGCTCGAGCAGGTCGAACTCCGTCTTCGACAGCTCGATCTCCCGGTCGCCGCGCCAGACCCGGCGCGCCGCAGGGTCGAGTCGGAGGTCCCCCACCTGCAGCGACGGCGACGCGCTCGGCGCGGCACCGTCGGGGCGGCTGCGACGGAGCAGCGCCCGAACCCGGGCCAGCAACTCGTCGGGATCGAAGGGCTTGGGCAGGTAGTCGTCGGCCCCTGCGTCCAACCCGGCCACCCGGTCCGACGTCTCCGTGCGCGCCGTCAGCATCAGGATCGGCACGCGGCTGCCCTCGGAGCGCAGCAGCCGGCAGACCGTCAGCCCGTCGATCGTGGGCATCATCAGGTCCAGCACGATCAGGTCGACCACCCCGTCGTGGACCGCCTCGACCGCGGCGGCGCCGTCGGCGACCGCGGTCACCCGGTGGCCCTCCAGCCCGAGCAGACGGTCGAGCGACTCCCGGATGGCGCGGTCGTCGTCGGCGACCAAGATGCGCGCCGGGCCGTCGCCTCCGACCGCTGCTGGCACTGCCACCTCCTGCGCTCGTCCGATTTGGTCGGACCCCTTCCACACCCGACGACCGCCGGGTACGCCCAAGGTACGGGACCGGGATCCACGGCTACCGTCCATCGGACGATGTCCCTGCACGACCGCTCAGACCGCACCCGGCTGCGCGGCACCAGCGTGCTGGCCGCACCGCTGCTGCTGGTCGCGGTGATCGGGCTCTCGCTCGCGGTGGCCTCGGTCATCTGGGTGGCATGGGGCGACCGCGACACCGGACCGGCCGTCGTCGCAGCGGTGGCGGTGCCTGCGCTCATCGGCGCAGCCGCGCTCGTCGCCATCCGGGGCTGCTTCGTGGAGATCGACCGTGGCGGCGGCGAGATCAGGGACGTCGTCGGATGGTTCACGCTGCGTCGGATCGACCAGGAACGGGTGGTGACGGCACGGGTCCGGCGCGGCCCGTGGCACCTCTACGTGATCGAGCTCGACGACGGCACGCCGATCAAGCTCGTCGGCGCCTCCCCGCAGCAGTTCCCCGCCCGGCTGCTGCCCGACGCCCGGCGCCTGGACGTGGCGGACCTCGACGCGCTGCTCGGCGAGGAACCCGGCTGATCCGGGGCCGGGAGGGCTCGCTGGCCCCGGCCGGGGTACGGGACCAAGATGGGCTCGATGGCTCCACCGCCGGAGCGGAAGGTCCCCCGCAAGGAGGTCCCGTCCGCCGTCCAGATCGACGTCCGACCGAGCGTGATGTTGGTCCGCGGATTCGCCCAGCGGTGCCCGGCGTGCGGCGGCCGGCACATCTTCCACCACTGGTTCCGGATGGAACAGCGCTGCCCGACCTGCACGTTGCTGTTCGAGCGCGTGGAGGGCCACTGGATCGGCTCGTTGGGGCTGAACACGACGGTCGTGTTCGGCGCCATGTTGATCGTGCTGCTCGCGGGCAGCCTGATCGGCTACCCGAACCCGCCCTACGGGGCGCTGATGATCGCCGAGATCGCGATCGCGGTGATCGGCCCGCTGCTGTTCTTCCCGTCGTCACGGATGATGTGGACAGCGATCGACCTGCTCATGCGGCCGCTCAAGCCCGGCGAGATCGACCCGCGCTACGTCAAGGTCGACCCCGAGCGCGACGAGCTCGGTCCGTTGCCGGGCGTCGGCACGTCGCGCCGCGCCACCCGGCGAGACCCGCGCCGCCGCTGAGCGGCGGGGACCGGCGGCTCCGGGGTAGGAGAAGCGCCCATGCGGGGTGCCTTGCCCACCCGGCCCCTGCTCCGTACCGTCTAGGGGCGAACGGGGCCCGGCCCGTCGGTCGGGTCACCGGGGGTGGAGGAGCTGTGGGATCCAGGCGCGCGATCGGGACGCTGACGGCTGCGTTCGTCGCGCTCGCGGTCCTGGCCACGTCGTGCTCCTCCTCCGTGGACACCGCCGAGGTCTCGGCGGGCGCGCCGAAGGACGTCTCCCTGCAGACGTCGACCACGGTGGCCGGCCGTTCCGGAAGCTCGGGCAGCTCGTCCAAGAGCTCGTCGGCCAAGTCGACCGGCACCAACAGCGAGGACCTGACGCAGCTCATCTCGCAGCTCGCCGCGGACCCGAACCTGCTCGCCTCGCTGACGGGCATGGACATCTCGCAGATCGCCGCCCTCACCGGCATGGACCCCGCGGCGCTGGCCCGCATGAACATCACGCCCGACACGATCCGGGGGCTGTCGAGCGTGCTGGCCGGACTCGACCCGTCGATGGTCAAGCAGCTGGCGTCGGGCTCCAAGCTCGACCCCAAGTTGGCCACGACGATCCTCATGCTCGCCGCCCAGCTCGACCCCGCCGCAGCCCTCGCCATCAAGGGCGTCGACCCGCTCGCGATCGCGTCGCTGCTGTCGGCGGCCACCACCGTCGACCCCAAGGTCGTCAACGCCATCGGCGGGGTGCTCAAGGTCGCCGACCCCGACGGCCTGGGCCGGCTCGCGGACGACAAGTCGAGCCTGGCGATCCTGGCCGTGCTGTTCGGCGTCGCCATGCGGACCGACCCGTCGAAGTTCGCCCAGCTCGGCAACGCGGCCAACCTGGACCCGAACGTCAACTTCGTCCTGAACTCGATCTCCGGTCTGGCCGCCGGCCTGACGCCCTCGGTCGTCAACGCGCTGAACGGCCTGTCCAAGGTCCTCGGACCCGACCTGCTCCGCGCCCTCTCGGCGATGATGGGCATCCTCGGCCGGCCCGACATCGCGCCGATCGTCCAGGCGGCCGCGGCCGACCCGGTGGTCCTGGTCTCCACGTTCGGCACGTTCGCCCTGCTCATCCCCGGCCTGGCCGAGGCGCTGGCGCCCGACGTGTTCGAGAAGAACCCGAACGCCCGCTACGGCATCCTGGCCGGGTTGATCGGCGTGGCGATCGCGAACCTCAACGGGCTCGACCTGAACGCCCTGGCGCTGATGCTGGGGCTCCCGCCCCTGTCGCCCGACTTCCGCCGCTAGCGACCGGGACGGGGCCCGTCAGCGCCTGCCGCTCAGCGCGGTCGACGCGGCTGACGGCGCGAGCTGCTGACGTTCAGCTGTAGAGCTCCTCGATCTCCTTCTCGAACGCCGAGTTGATGCCGCGGCGCTTGAGCTTGAAGGTCGGGGTGAGCAGCTCGGTGTCGGGCAGCCACTCCTCGGTGAGGAGCTTCCACTTCTTCACCCGCTCGGCGTTGTTGAACCCGGCCATGGCCTGCTCCACGCCATCTGCGATCGCGGCCTGCACCTGCGGGTGCGCGGCGAGCTCGTCGAGCGACGAGTACTGGATGCCGTGGCGGGCGGCCCAGCCGGGCGCCACCTCGGCGTCCAGGACCAGCAGCGCGGAGACGAACGGCCGGTTGTCGCCGATCACCGCGGCCTGGGCGACGAGCGGGATCGACTTGAGCTCCGCCTCCAGGTTGGCCGGCGAGATGTTCTTGCCGCCGGCCGTGATGATCAGCTCCTTCTTGCGGTCGACGATCCGGAGGTAGCCCTCGTCGTCGATCTCGCCGATGTCGCCGGAGTGCAGCCAGCCGTCCTCGTCGACGGTCTCGGCGGTCTTCTCGGGATCGTCCAGGTAGCCGACGAACACATGGCCGCCGCGGCAGCACACCTCGCCGTCGGGGAAGATCTTGAGCTCGGAGCCCGGCATGGCCCGGCCCACCGTGCCCGCCTTCACCCGCACGCGCTCGAACGACATGGCGCCGGTGTTCTCGCTCATGCCGTACACCTCGGCCATCGGCACGCCGATGGCCCGGAACCAGCGGATCAGGTCGGCCGGGATCGGCGCCGCGCCCGTGATCGCCATCTCGCACTGGTCCAGGCCGACGAGGTCCCGCACCGTGCTGAAGGCGACCGCGTCGAGGAACTCATAGGTGGCGATCTCGTCGTCGGTCGCCTCGCCGAAGGTCATCTTCTCCCGGATGGGGATGGCCGCCTCGACCGCCTCGTTGAACTTCTCGGCCTTCTCGGGGTCGGCCGCGAGCGCGGCGGTCACGCCGGCGTAGAGCTTCTCCCACACGCGGGGCACGCCGAACGCGATGTTGGGCCGCACGGCGATGAGGTGCGGCAGGAGCGCGGACGTGTCGGGACAGGTGGTCACCTCGAGGCCCGCGAGGGCGAGCGAGTACTGCGACACGATGCGCTCGGCGATGTGGGCCATGGGCAGGTACGACACGACCCGCTTGCCCTGCATCTCCTCGCGGGTCCAGCCGTAGGAGAGCAGCCCGGACTCCAGGACCCAGCACACGTTGTAGTTGCTGATCATCACGCCCTTGGGGCTGCCGGTCGTGCCCGACGTGTAGATGATCGTCGCCAGGTCCTCGGGCTTGCCGACGGCCGCCGCCTCGGCCAGGTCGACGGGATCCGCGTCCGTCAGGACCGAGTGGCCGACGACGCCGTCGGGCAGCTCGGCCGGGTCGACCACCGTGACGATCGTGCGCAGGTTCGGGAGCTTGTCCCGGACCGGCTCGAACTTGGCCAGGAAGTCCTTGTCCTCGACGACGGCGACCACGGCGCCGCAGTGGCCGACCAGGTACTCCACCTGCTCCGGGGACGACGAGTTGTAGATGGACACCGGCGTGGCGCCGCACAGCAGCACTCCCAGGTCGAGCCAGTGGAACTCGGGGATGTTGCGCATCATCAGCACGACGCGGTCCCCCGGCTCGATCCCCAGCGACCGGAAGCCCGCGGCGGCCCGGGCGGCCTTCTCGCCGAGCTCGGCGAAGGTCATGGCGCCCAGCGACCCGTCGGGCTGCATCCAGCGGATGGCGGTCTCCCCGCCGTACTTGGCCACGGTGTCGACGAACTCGCGTGCCACCGTCGTGCCGGCCACCATCTGGTCGATGTCGGCCTTGGTCACGGTACCCATCGGGTGCCTCCTGGTCTGGTCTGCGGTCGATCGAACAGGTGGCGACGCGTTCCGGCGCCGCCTCCGGACGGCAGAGGTTAGTGGGGTGACCGCGGTCACGGGCCCCGCCGGGCGACCGTCCGACTTGGACCGCCCGATCCGCGCGCTGCAGACTCTTGACCGTTCGGTCTAGTTCGGACCGATCGACCACGACTCGCCAGCGGTCGAGCACCTGCACCAGCCGGAACTCGACGGCCCAGCCCGAGGGGAACCCGCATGCCCGACGCAGTGATCATCGACATCGTCCGGACGCCCGGAGGTCGCCGCAACGGCGCCCTGTCCGGCTGGCACCCGGTCGACCTCGCCGCCGAGACGCTCAAGGCGCTCGCCGAGCGCAACGACCTCGACCCCGCCCTGGTCGACGACGTGATCATGGGCTGCGTCATGCAGGCCGGCGCCCAGGCCCTCAACGTGGGCCGCAACGCCGTCCTCGCCGCCGGCTGGCCCGAGGAGATCCCCTCCACCACCGTCGACCGCCAGTGTGGCTCGTCCCAGCAGGCCGCCCACTTCGCCGCCCAGGGCGTCATCGCCGGCGCCTACGACGTGGTCGTCGCCGCCGGCGTCGAGGTCATGAGCCTGGTCCCGATGGGCGCCTCGATCGGCAACGGCGTGGGCTTCCCCTTCGGCGCCGCCTACAACCGCTACGCGGACGTCGAGCTGATCGAGGGCCACAAGGGCCTGGTCGGCCAGGGCATCTCGGCCGAGATCATCGCCAACGAGTGGGGCCTGTCCCGCGAGGACCTCGACACCTTCGGCGCCGAGTCCCAGGCCCGCGCCGAGCGCGCCCGCGACGAGGGTCGCTTCGACAACGAGATCGTGCCCGTCCGTTCCAAGATCCGGGACAAGGAGTCGGGTGAGGTCAAGGAGCTGGACGAGATGGTCACCTCCGACGAGGGCATCCGCCCCGGCACGACCGTCGAGGGCCTCGCCAAGCTGAAGCCGTCGTTCCTGCCCGACGGCAAGGTCACCGCCGGCAACAGCTCCCAGATCTGCGACGGCGCCTCGGCCGCCCTCATCATGAGCGCCGACAAGGCCGCCGCCCTGGGCCTCACCCCGCGTGCCCGGTTCCACACGTTCGCGCTGGCCGGCGTCGACCCGGTCCGCATGCTGACCGGCCCGATCCCGGCCACGGCCAAGGCCATCGAGAAGAGCGGCCTGGGCATCGACGACTTCGACCACATCGAGGTCAACGAGGCGTTCGCCTCGGTCGTGCTGGCGTGGGAGAAGGAACACCACCCCGACATGAGCAAGGTGAACCCCAACGGCGGCGCGATCGCCCTGGGCCACCCGCTCGGCGGCTCGGGCACCAAGCTCCTGGCCACCATGCTCAACGAGCTCGAGCGCACCGGCGGCCGCTACGGCCTGCAGACCATGTGCGAGGGCGGGGGCATGGCCAACGCCACGGTGATCGAGCGTCTCGGCTGAGCCTGTACTGATTCGTCCCTTCGGGGGACGGGTCCTGTCCGGTGACCACCCCGCTCCTCCTCGCTGCGCTGGGGGGGAGCGGGGGCCCCGTCCCCCGGCCACCCGTCCCCCTTCGGGCCGATCGTTCGGCTTCGCCGAACGCACCGTCACCGTCGCGTCGGTGAGGGGAGAAGAAAGAGCTGGGGCGGTACCGTGACGAGCGTGTCCAGCCCCTCCGAGACCGACGTCGAGACCGAGGCTCCCGCTCGGCGGGTGAACAACCGGTGGGCGCGGTTGGGACTCTGGCTCGCGGTGTTCGCGGTGCTGGCGCTGGGGGTCAGCCTGGTGCTGGACACGCCGCTCCTGACGACGCTGGCCGCCGTGCTGCTCGGCGTCGTCATCGTCCGGACCGGCTGGTTCTTCCTGCAGTCGTTCGCGACGCCGCCCCCCGAGCCACCGGAGCCCGGCACGATCCGCAAGGTGAAGCTCGTCTACCGGTGCCAGGTCTGCGGCGCCGAGGTGCGCATGACGGCGGCGCCGTCCGAGGACCCCGAGCCGCCGCGCCACTGCATGGACGACATGGAGCTGGTCGCCCCGATCGACTGACCCCAGCGGTTGAACGGCGCTCAGCCAGGGCGGCGCCGATCCACAGCCTGTGGACGGTGCTGGGAGTTGTCACCTCCCGGCAACGCTCGCAACCCGGCGGACATGTGCGTCCGTCACACACCGCGGTGACGCCGCCGCGATACGGGGTCTCAGCGGTACTGGGTGGCGACCATGATGCCGCCGAGGATGGCCCCGAGGCCGGCGACCAGGTACCAGCCGTTGCCGCCGTCCGCCGAGCCGGGCAGGACGCCCATGTAGTTGAGGACGATCACGAGCAGTCCCACACCCCACAGCCCGAACATGAGGATCGGGACCCATCGGGGGCTCGGACCCTTGGCAGCACCCGTGCGCGGCGGCGTGTAGCGCGCGCTCGGCCGCTGGTCGGCCTTGGTCGTGACCCGCTTGCTGCTGCGTCCCGAGGTCCCCGACGACTCAGTGGTCGTGGACCCGGACCCCTCCACCCTGCGCTTGGCCGGCTTCGCCATGGGCCCGGACACTAACGGTTGTTCCCGGGATCCGGGCAACCCGTACGCTGCACCCCGTGGGACCGCGGATCCTGGTCATCGACAACTACGACTCGTTCGTCTACAACCTCGTCCAGTACCTGGGTGAGCTCGGGGCGCAGCCCGAGGTGCACCGCGACGACGCGATCTCGCTGGACGACGTCGAGCGCATCGACCCCGACGGGATCCTGATCAGCCCGGGCCCGGGGCGGCCGTCCGATGCCGGGCTCTCGAACGAGCTGATCCTGACCTGGGGCTCGCGGGTGCCGGTGTTCGGGGTGTGCCTGGGCATGCAGTGCATGGGCGAGGTCTTCGGCGGCGACGTCGTGCGGGCCCCGCAGGTGGTGCACGGCAAGACGTCGCTGATCGAGCACCGCGGGCTCGGCGTGTTCGAGGGGCTCCCCAACCCGCTCGAGGCCACCCGCTACCACTCGCTCGTGGTCGAGCGCTCCACGCTGCCCGACGTGCTCGAGATCACCGCCGAGACCGACGACGGGTTGATCATGGGGCTCCGCCATCGTGAGCTGATGGTCGAGGGCGTACAGTTCCACCCCGAGTCGGTGCTCACGCACGCGGGCCACCAGCTGGTCCGGAACTTCCTGGACCGCTGCGGTCAGGGCACGGTCGTCGTCGTCGACTGAGGCACCGTCGTCGTCGGTGGTGGCGCCGCCACCGCCACCGTGAGCTGCAGCGGCGTGCCGATGGCCACGGGGGTCCCCGCCGGCAGGCTCTGGGCGATCACGCGTCCGGCCCTGGCGTCGTCGAACGGCACGGACTGGGTGCGGACGCTGACGGTCAGCCGGCTCGACTCGAGCGCCTTGGTGGCGGTCGCCTGCAGCAGCCCGGTGACCGACGGGACCGTCAGACTCGGCGCCGCCTCCGTGACGACGGCGGACACCGGGTAGTCCCTGGGGATCGACGCGCCTGCGGGCGGATCCGTCGACACGATCACGCCCGGCGGCTTGCCCTCGACGACCTGGGTGGTGACCGTGCCGAGGCCGACCCCGGCGCGGCCGAGGGCGGCGAACCCCTGGGCGATCGGCTGGTCGACCACGTTCGGGACGACGTGGGGAGCCGGGCCGTCCGACACGATGACGGCGATCGGGGCGCCCAGCGCCGCCCGGGTGCCGGTCGCCGGATCGGTGCGCAGGACCTCGCCGGGCCGGACCAGCTCGTCGTACGCCGGCTGCACGGTCGGGACGAACCCCGAGGCCTGCAGCAGCTTGACGGCCTCCGCGCCCTGGAACCCCTTCACGTCGGGCACCTTGAGCCCCGCCGGACCGTCGCTGACGACCAGGGTGACCTCGGTGCCGACCTCCAACTTGGAGCCGGCGACCGGGCGCTGGCCGAACACGACGCCCTCCGGGATGGCCTCGTTCGGCTGGTACTCGACGGCCACGAGCAGCCCGAGGGAGTCGAGCGAGCGAGACGCGTCCTCGAGCGTGCTGCCGTCCAGGCGCGGGATCGACACCCGCTCGACCGTGGCGCTGCGCTCGCCGTCGCGCAGCGACGTGCCCACCGCGAAGCTCGCGATCAGGAACAGCACCACCACGCCGACGATGCCGACGACGGTCGCCCGGGGATGCTCCCGCACGTCGAGCTCCTCGGCCTCACCGATCGACGTGACCGGCGTGCCGCCCCTCACTCGCACCGGTCGGTCGCCGCGCCCGCGGTCCACCCGACGCTGGACCGACCGCGCTTCGGCCGGCCGGAGCACGACCTCCTCGACCTCCTGCGGGTCGGGGTCGTCGACCGTCCCGTCGACGCGCTCGACCACGTTCGCCGGACCGCCCTCGACCGAGCGATCCGGCGCGACCTCCTCGGCGGCGTCGTCGGTGCCGTCCGTGGCGCGGTCGTCCTCGGTCACGTCAGCCACCGGTACCCACCTGGAGCGTGACCACGGCGCCCGGGCGCAGGATCGTCGACGGCGGTGGGTCCTGCGCGGTGACGCCGCCTGCGCCCTTGCGGATGACGTTGGGGACGAGGCCCAGCTGGCTCAGCGCGGACGACGCGGCGTCGGGCGTCTGGCCGACCACGCTCGGCACCGAGACCGGAGGCGGACCGGCCGCCTGGACGAGGTTGACCGGCGTGTCGCGCGCCGCGACCGTGCCGGCGGGCGGATCGGTCCGCAGGATGGAGCCGATCACCGCGTTGGCGTCGTCGGACTGGGTGATCGCGCCGATCGCGAACCCCGCCTTGCCGAGCTGAAACGACGCGCCCTCCAGCCCGAGTCGGGCGACGTCGGGCACCGGGCGTGTGGCCGGCCCGTCGGACACGGTGAAGGTGGCGACGTCCTCGCCGGTGACGAGCACGCCCGGGCCGGGCTCCTGGCTGATGACCACGTCCTTCGGCACCGTCTCGCTGTTGGCACGCGTGATCTGCACGTCCACGCCGGCGTCCTCGAGCGGACCGGTGACCTCGGACAGCGGCTTGCCCACGGCGTCGGGCATCTCCACCCGGTTCACGCCCCGGCTGACCACCACCTCGACCTCGGACCCTTCCCGCACCCTCGATCCCGGGGGTGGGTCCTGGCCGATCACGGCGCCGCGGGCCCCGCTGAGGCTGTAGCTGGTGCGCACCTTCGGCACCAGGCCCACCGCCCGGACGTCCGCCTCGGCACCCGGCTGCGGCCTTCCCGACAGGTCGGGAACGGTCACGATGGCGCCGCGTCCGAGCAGCGCGTCGAGCGGGTTCAGCGTGGACGAGAAGCCGAGCAGGCCCACGAGCACCCCCGCCAGGCACAACGCCACGACGACCGGCACCGTCCCCTTGGCACCGTTCCGCAACGGGCGCACGTCAGGCCCCCACAGGGCGCATGTCAGGGAGCGGACGTCGTCGTGGAGGAGGTGGTGGTGGTGGCCGCGGCGACCCCGACCACGATCTTCACGGTCGCGCCCTTGTCGGCCTTGCCGCCCGACGCCGGGTCCTGGCTGATCACTCGGCCGACGTTCGGGTCGCCGGCGGACACGGTCTTGGTGCTCGTGTCGACCTCGAACCCTCGACCCTGCAGCGTGTTGGTCGCGTTGGTCTCGGTCTGGCCGACCACGTTGGGCACCGTCACCTGCTCGACGCCGGTGGACACGGTGATCGTCACCGTGGCGCCCTTCCTGGCCGGCGCGCCGCCCGCGGGATCGGTCGAGATCACCCGACCGGCCGGCACCGTGGCGCTGGCCTCCTGCTTGGGACCACCGACCCGGAAGCCGGCGGCCTGCAGCTGGGCCTGCGCGGCCTGCAGCGTCTGACCGGCCACGTCGGGGACGGTCTCCTCGCCCGGCGCCTTGGCCACCTCGAGGGCCACGACGGTGTCCTTCGGACGCTCCTGGCCGCCGGGCGGGTCCTGGCGCAGCACGCGACCCGACTCGGCGGTCTCGTCCTCGACCTCGGTGATCGTGAACTTGAAGCCCTCGCTGGTGAGGATGAACTGGGCCTCGGGCTGGGTGCGACCGACCACGTCGGGCACCTTGAGCTGCTCCTCGCCGCTCGACACGACGAGCTTGACCGTCGAACCCTTGTCGACCTCGGTCTGCGCGGCCGGATCCTGCGAGATCACCCGCCCCGCGTCGACCGTGGCGTTGGGCTCCTCGGTGACCTCGACCTTGAAGCCCTGCTCCTCGAGCAGCTTCTCCGCCTCCACGCGCGTGAGACCGATCGTCGCCGGGACCTCGACCTGGTCCGTGCGCAGGCTGCTGGCGAACCAGAACAGGAGCCCGGCCAGGATGAGTAGGAGCACCACGATGACGGCCAGGAACGTGCCGGTGCGCGACTTGGGCTCGTCCTCGACCGGCTCGTCGACGGCATCGAGCGGCTCGTCGGGATCGGGTCCGACCGCGGGCTGGACGGTGGTGGCCGCCGCAGCCACGACGCCGGCGCCAACGGCGGCGCCGGCCAGGGCCCGCTCGGCGGAGGTGACGTCGCCGTCGAGGTAGCGGTTGAGGTCCGCCCGCAGCGCCTCGGCCGACGGATAGCGGTCGTCGGGCTTCTTCTGGAGCAGCTTCATGATGATCGCCTCGAGCCCGAGCGGGATGTCGGGGACGATCGTCGACGGCGGCGCCGGCTGGTCCTGCACGTGCTTGTACGCGATGGCGAGCGGGGTCTCCCCGCTGAACGGCGGGCGGCCCGTCACCATCTCGTAGAGCACCACGCCCAGCGAGTAGAGGTCCGAGCGGGGATCGACCGGCAGGCCCTGGGCCTGCTCGGGCGAGAAGTACGTGGCGGTGCCCATGACCGAGCCGGCCTGGGTGAGGTCGTCGTCGGGCGACGACAGGGCACGGGCGATGCCGAAGTCGGTCACCTTGGACTGGCCGGTCGCCGTCAGGAGCACGTTGCCGGGCTTCACGTCCCGGTGCACCACGCCGCGGGAGTGGGCGAAGCCCAGCGCGGCGGCGACCTCGTTGCCGATCTCGGCGGCGCGCCGCGGGTGCAGCGGGCCGTCGCGGCGGATCACCTGCGACAGCGACGGGCCGTCGACGTACTCCATGACGATGAAGTACGTGCCGTCCTGGGTCCCCCAGTCGTAGACCCCGACGATGTTCGGGTGCGACAGGTTGGCCGCCGCCTGCGCTTCACGACGGAACCGCTCGACGAAGCTGGGGTCGGTGGCGAACTCGGGCACCAGCTCCTTGACCGCGACCGGGCGGTCCAAGCTGCGGTCTCGGGCCAGGTACACCTGGGCCATGCCGCCCCGGGCCAGCCGCTGGTGGATCTCGTAGCGGTCACCGAGGACGCGCTGTTCCTGCTCAGCCATGGCAGCGCCAGCGTAGAGTGCCGCCCTCGTCAGGACGTGTCATCCGAGCATCGTTCAGTCGCGACGTCGACGGCGAACGATCGGCGGCGGTCAACCGATCGCGGCCAGCGCCGTGTCCATCACGGCCTTGGCCACGGGCCCGGCGGTCGAACCGCCCGTCGCCTCGCTCACGCCTGGGAGTCCCTCCACGATCACGGCGACGGCCACGTGCGCGGCCTCGCCCGGCGGTCCGGCCCAGGCGATCATCCAACCGTGGGACTTGGGGGGCGTCGTGCCGAGCTGCGCGGTGCCGGTCTTTGCGCCGACCTCCCAGCCCTCGGTCCGCATGATCCGGGCGGTGCCGCCCTCGACCACGCCGACCATGGCCTCCCGCATGGTCGCGGCGACCTCGGGCGTCATCGACTCCCGCCACGGGAAGGTCTTGAACTCCTCGACGACATCGCCGTTGCGGGCCCGGATCTCCGACATCACGTGCGGCGCCATGATCTGGCCGTTGTTGCCCACGCCCGCGGCGACGAGCGCCATCTGCAGCGGCGTGGAACGGACGTCGTTCTGGCCGATCGCGGTCTGGGCGAGCTTCGGCGTGTCCTCGTAGACCGGCGCCTCGCCGTCGGGGGTGCTCACCACCGAGCCGAAGTCCGTCGGGTACACCGACTGCGCGGGGCGCGGCAGGTCGAGCGGCACCTGCTGGTTGAAGCCGGCCGCCTCGGCCGCCCCGATCATCGGGTCGGGACCCGTGTTCTGGGCGGCCATCTGGGCGAACGAGCTGTTGCAGGACTTCGCCAGGATCGTGAACAGCGTGCCGCCGCAGGGGTTGCCGTCGAAGTTGCTGATCGGCCGGGAGGTGAGCGGCGGCGTGTACGACGTGACGACGGGGTAGTCGGGCGCGTCCACGGTGACCGCGCCCGACGTGAGGCCCGCGGTGGCGGTCACCACCTTGAACGTGGAGCCCGGGAAGAACCGCTCCCGGTACGCCTTGGGCAGGAGCGGCTTGGCCGGCGACGCCTCGTAGAGCTTCTTGGCGGCGGCCGCCGCTTCGGCGTCGTTGTTGGACAGCAGGTTCGGGTCGAACGACGGGCTCGACCACATCGCCAGGATCGCCCCGGTGCGCGGGTCGATGGCCACGACCGATCCGGCCCGGTCGCCCAGGGCGTCGCGGGCCGCCTCCTGGACGTCCTTGCGGATGCTCAGCACCACGTCGCCCTCGCTCGACTCGTCGGTGAAGAAGCCCGACAGGCGGTGCAGCTTCAGCGACGCGGTCCGGCCGGCGAGCTCCTCGTTGTAGGTGCGCTCCACGCCGTCGGAGCCGAGCGTGAACGAGTAGTAGCCGGTGACCGCCGAGAACAGCTCGCCGTCGGGGTAGACCCGCTGGTAGCGCAGCGCGGCGCGGCGCTCCTCGGACGTCGCGGCCACCACCCCGTCGGCCGTGATGATGTCGCCACGCGGCTGGTTGAAGTCGCGCTGGAGCTGGCGGGTGTTGTCGGGCCGGTTGCTGTACGACTCGGCCTCGAGCACCTGCACCTGGTTGAGCTTCAGGAACACCGCCACGTAGCAGACGAGCACGATGACCCCGAGGGCCTTGATCTGCTTGTTCACCGTGCCACCACCCGCTCAGGCCCGCGGGCGGCCGTCTGGTCGGAGATGCGCACGAGCAGCGCGAGCAGCACGTAGTTGGCCAGGAGCGAGCTGCCGCCGTACGACACGAACGGCAGCGTCACGCCGGTCAGCGGGAGCAGGCGGGTGACGCCGCCCATGATGATGAACGCCTGGAACGCGATGAGGACCGTGAGGCCCACCGCGAGCAGCGAGGGGAACGGGTCGCGGGACTCCCGGGCGATCCGCAGGCCCGTCCCGGCGAGCAGCAGGAAGGCGCAGAGGATCGCGGTGGTGCCGAGCAGGCCGAGCTCCTCGCCGATGACCGCGAAGATGAAATCGGTCTCGTCGTAGGGGATGCGTCCGGCGATGCCGAGCCCGGGCCCGACGCCCGACGTGCCGCCCCACGCGAGCGCGTACGCCGCCTGGATGATCTGGTAGCCGGCGCCCTGCGGATCCGCCCACGGGTCCACCCACACCGAGACGCGCTTCTGCACGTGGTCGAAGGACAACCAGCTGAGGAACGCCCCGACCAGGAACAACCCCATGCCGACGAGGAGGTAGCTGATCCGGCCGGTGGCGACCCACAACATGATGATGAAGAGCAGGAAGAACAGCAGCGCGGAGCCCAGGTCCCGCTGGAAGATCAACACGATCAGCGACGCGCCCCAGGCGAGCAGGATCGGCGCGAAGTGCTTGGGGTCGGGCGTGTTGAACGGGCCCACCCGGAACGTCGCCACGCTCAGCAGCTCGCGCCGCTCCACCAGGTAGCCGGCGAAGAACACGGCGAACGCGATCTTCGCGAACTCGCCCGGCTGGAAGCTGACCGGCCCGACCGACACCCAGATGCGCGCCCCGTTGATGGAACGGCCGATGCCCGGCAGGAGCGGCATGATCAGCAGCGCCACGCCGACCAGGCCGGCCGTGTACCGGTAGCGCTGCAGCAGGCGGATGTCGCGCACGAACAGCAGCGTCATGACGTAGGCGCCGATGCCGGCCGCCGTCCACGACGCCTGCAGCGCGGCCAGGTCCTGGTCGAGCCGCGCGATGAACACGTAGCCGATGCCGTTGAGCAGCGCCGCGATCGGCAGGAGCAGGGAGTCCGCGGCCGGCGCCAGGCGGCGGTTGGCCAGGTGGGCGCCGATCAGCAGGGCGAGGAGCACCGCGAGGAACGGCCACAGGTCTGCGGGGAGCGAGGCGTTGCGGCCCAGGCTGGCCAGGGCGTAGGCGCCCAGGATGATCAGGACGGCCAGGACCAGGAGGCCGAGCTCGGTGGTGCGTCGGCGCCGGCCGAGCAGCTGGACCGCCGACGGCGGTGCGGTGGCGGTCGCCGTCACGGCCCCGCCGGCGGGGGGACGACGGTGGTGGCGTTGGGGTCGACCGGCGGGACCACGGTGGTCGTCGTCGTGGTCGTGGTGGTCGTCGTCGTGGTCGTTGTCGTGGTGGTGGCGCGGTCCTCGAGCACGCCGATGTACGCGCGCGCCTCGTCCTCGGTGCCGAAGGACCGGCCGCGCTCCACCTGCCGACGGTCGGCGTCGGTCAGGTCGTCGAGGTCGATCCGGCCGAAGCGCTCGACCTCGGTCGGGCCCAGGAACAGCACGCCGTCCTTGGGTCCTCGCAGGAGCACCACGGTGCCGTCCTCCTGCGCCACCACCCAGCCGGACCGGGAGGCGACGACCAGCACGCCGGCCATCACGACCAGCACGACCACGAC
>JAEXGP010000431.1 GCA_023450775.1 Actinomycetes bacterium
GGCCGAGGGTGCGGCGGTCGCGCTCGTGGCCCGCACCGCGGAGCCGGGCGGCAAGCTCGCCGGCAGCCTGCAGGACACCGCCGCTCGCATCGGCTCGGCCGGGGGAGTGGTGGCCTCGATCGTGGCCGACCTGACCGATCCCGACGACCGGGCCCGCATCGTCGCCGAGGCGGCGGCGGCGCTCGGCGGGCCGATCGACGTGCTGGTGAACAACGCCGCGGCTGCGATCTACGAGCCACTCGCCACGCTGTCGCTCAAGCGGCGGCGGCTCATGTTCGAGGTCAACGTCCACGCGCCGCTCGACCTGGCGCAGGCGGCCGTTCCCGGGATGTCCGAGCTCGGTGAGGGCTGGATCGTCAACATCTCGAGCGGGACGGCTCGTTCGACGTCCGGCCCGCCGTTCGACCTCGGCGTGACCGGCACGACGACCGCGGTCTACGGCGCGTCGAAGTCGGCGCTCGACCGCGTCACCAACGGGCTCGCGGCGGAGCTGTACGGGACCGGCATCCGCGTCAACGCCGTCGCCCCGCGCGCCGCGGTCATGAGCGAGGGCGCCGACGCGCTGGTGGGCGGCCGCATCCCCGAGGACAAGATCGAGTCGCTCGAGCACATGGTCGAGGCCGTCGTCGCGCTGTGCTGCTGCGGTCCCGAGGTGACCGGACGGGTGGCGGTCAGCCACGACGTCATCGAGGAGAGCGCCCTCCCCGTCCGGTCCCTGGACGGTCAGATCTTGCGGTTCGGGTCGACGGCGCCCTGACCGACGTCGGCGGTCACCTCGGTGACGCCGTCCTTCGGGCAGTGGAACCCGTCGCCGTCGTCGTCGGTGCCGTCCAGCTCCGGGTACAGACGCTCGTAGCGTCCGTCCTTCACGATCATCAGCATGCTGCAGGGACCGGCCTTGGCGTCGGGCCCGCCGGCGAGGTCCTGCTTGGCGTGGAGCCCGCCGCCGGTCCACTCGTCGTTCGCAGCCGCGGCTTGGAGGATGCAGGTCCGCTCCAGCGTGCCGTCGTGCTGCTCGGCGCAGGTGTTGGCCGAGGTCACGAAGAGCAGCCACGCCGACATCGACTGGATGCCGAGCAGCGCGGTGTCACCGTCGGGGACGTACGTCTCGACGAGGTCGAGGTACTTCTGGATGGCCGGCCACTTGTCGGCCTCCTCCATCATGTGCACCGCCATGCGGACGGTGGAGCCCTCCACGGCCTCCGGTCCGGCCGTCTCGAGGAAGATCGGGTCGTACTGGTTCGCCTCGAGCAGGGCCCGGCCCTCCCAGCCCTGGGTCTTGAGGACCTGGAGCACCTTGGCGACGTCGGCCGACTCGCCGGTCCACGAGAGGCTCTTGGCGCCCTGCTCCTTGATCGAGAGCGCCAGCGGCGTCCAGTCAGTGGTGCCGGCGACCGGGTAGTTGAGGTCGCCGACCTGCTCGAAGCCGGTCGCCTCGGCGACCGCGACCTGCTTCTGCTTCACGATCTCCAGCGAGGGGAGGTTCCCCCACACCGGCATCCATGCCGTCGCGTCCTCGGGATAGAGCTTCTTGAAGTCCTGGAACCACGTGTTCGACGCGCTGTGCGCGGGGTTGGGGAGCGGCTCCACGTGGCCGTTGCTCTCGGACTTCTCGGTCGACACCGCGTAGGCCGGGATGTCGATGAGCCCGCAGCGGTGGAAGTCCGAGCCGTCCTTGCCGGAGAACTGCATGTTGTCCTGGGCCATGCCGCCGCCGACTAGGGCGAACGCAGTGTCGCACGCCCGGCTCATGGCGGCCTCGACCTCGAAGAGCTTGGCGTCCATGTCGATGATCTCGATCTTCAGACCACCGATGCCGCCCTGGGCGTTGCACCACTCGGCGAAGGCCACCGAGGCGTCCCAGATCGGCTTCTGCAGACCCGGGCGGATCGTGGAGCCGCGGTCGTTGGGCACGCCGATCTGGATGGTGCCCGCCGCACCCTGCTGCTCGCCGTCGGCGACGGAGTACTCGCCGTCGTGGCACGGCGACTTGATCGACCCGAAGTCGGGCGAGTCGGCGTCGGCCCCGCTCGACGTGTCCGCTGCCGCGGTGGTCGACGACGCCGTCTCGTCATCCGACGCGGAGTCACCGCCGGACGCGCCACAGCCGGCGATGACAGCGAGCGCCGCGCCCACTGCGATGACGGACAGGAACGCGCGAACGCGTTGTGACGTGGTCCGTGGTGCCACGGTGATCCCCCTCGGTTCTGGCGGCCCCCGCCGCATGTAACGGTGTTACGATCGGACCGTAACACCGTTACATCCGTCGCGGTGATCAAGTTGCGGAACGTTCGTCCCGATCGGGTCGGAGCGGGTCGCGGGGGACACGAGGGGGACATGTGTCGACGTCAGACATCTCGTTCGGCGAGGTCGAGGAGCTGATCGGCCGCTGGTGGTTCGTGTACGACCAGGGGGAGATCGACTCGTTCGCCGAGCTGTTCACCGGGGACGCGGTGTTCACGGTGGGCGTCGACGATCCGACGATCGCCTGGGCCGAGTTCGCGACGGCCGACGCGAGCGGTCGCGATGCGATCGTCGCCTGGCAGACCGAGCACCGGCTGGACAGCCCCGCGCCGCTGCGCCACCACATGTCCGGCCTGCACCGGACCGGGACCGACGGCGACGACGTCACGTTCGCGTCGTACATCCTGGTCAACCAGGTCGTCGACGAGATGCCGATGCTGCTGCCGTCGGGCGTCGTGACCGGGGCCGTCCGCCGCGACGGCGAGGAGCTCAGAATCGCCCGGCTCGACGTCGTGCTCGACACCCGGGCATCGGTGCCGTTGCGCGACCAGCGCTGAACCCATCGGGGCATCGTCGCTGGCCGGCCCTCGGATCGGCGCGGCGCTGGATCGTCGCGCCCTTAGGGTAGTTGACTAGGTCAAGTAAAATGCTAGGGTCCGATCGTGGTCCCCAGAGGACCGTGATCGGTGCCCTTCGGGGCGGAGGTGTCCACATGACCGAGGCCCCTGACCGCCGGATCGACTACGCCGGGTCCGTCCACGACGAGCGGGAGATCGAAGCCGTCGTCGAGGTGCTGCGCGGCGGCCCGACCGCCATGCGGATCGGACGCAACGTGCGGGCGATGGAGCAACGCGTCGCGGAGCTGCTCGGCAAGCGCCGCGGGGTGATGTGCAACTCGGGCAGCTCGGCGCTCTACCTGGCGATCGAGGTGCTCGGCCTCGAACCCGGCGACGAGATCGTCACGTCGGCCGTCACGTTCTCCACCGACATCGCGCCGATGGTGAAGAAGGGGGTCATCCCTGCGTTCGTCGACGTCACGCCCGACACGTTCCAGATCGACGTCGACGGCCTCGAGGAGATGATCGGGCCCCGCACCAAGGCGATCCTCGCCCCCGATCTGATCGGCAACTGCCCCGACTGGGACGCCATCCGTGAGATCGCCGACCGTCACGACCTCGTCGTCATCGAGGACTCCTGCGACGCACTCGGCCAGACCTTGCGAGGCACGCCGACCGGACTGCGAGCCGACATCGCCCTGACCAGCTTCGCCCTGTCGCACATCATCACGGCGGCCGGAACCGGCGGCATGGTGTGCTTCGACGACGACGAGCTCGTCGACAAGGCGCTGCTGCTGCGCCGGTGGGGCCGCCGCTCCGAGGTCCAGCTCTTCGGGTCCGCACGGGGCCGAGGTGACCGGTTCTTCTCGACCATCGACGGCGGGTCCGGCGACGAGCTCGAGTACGACAACATCTTCATCTTCGACGAGGTCGGGTGGAACTTCGAGCCGTCCGAGATCTCGGCCGCGTTCGGGCTGGTCCAGCTCGACAAGCTCCCCGAGAACCTGGCCCGCCGTCAGCGGAACTTCGAGCTCACCAGCAGCTACTTCGAGAAGTATCCCGAGCTGTTCGTGCTGCCGAGGCTGACCGAGGGCGTCGAGACCGGGTGGCACATGTTCCCGTTCGTCATCCAGCCCGACTCCGGCATCCGTCGCGCCGACCTCCAGCAGTGGATGGAGCGCCACGGCATCGACACCCGCATGGTCTGGACCGGCAACGCGACGCGCCAGCCCGCGTTCCGCGACACGTCCTTCCGCACGCCGGCAGCAGCCCTGCCGAACGCGGACCGAGTCATGGAGTGGGGACTGATCCTGCCCGGCAGCCACTCGCTCGACGACGACGACTGCGCCTGGATCGGCGAGTGCCTCGACAACTTCGTGGCGCAGCTCTGAGGCCGAGACCCCTTCGCCCGCCGGAGCTGACGTCCTGTCGCTCAGTTGAAGGCAGATCCAAGGAATCGTCTCGGAATGCGATTCCCCTGGACTGGCGGATACCTATCTAGGCTTGATGAGGCTGCAGTGGAGTGGCCGTGTCAGCGAAGTCCGACGGCAGTGCGTGTTCTCGGCGGCCGTGCCCTGCCGGCGCGTCGGGCGACTCCCGGGTGCTGCGAGTCGACGGCCGCACACGGCGTGAGGTTCATGAAATGAGCCTCAAGGATCGGGGTGGTTTGAGTCGACGGTCCTATCCGAGAGATGCCGCGGACTCCGTGCCGCCGGTGTCGTGACGCTCACCAGAGGGCATTGATGAACGGTGTCGGTCGACTGTGGCGGGCTGTCGCGGCGGTGGTGACCGCGGCGGTGGTTGTTGTCGGGATGCCGATTGCGGCGTCTGCGGTTGGGGGTGCGACGTCGATTCCGGATGCGCCGTGGATGTGCGCGGCGAACTCAGGTGGGGCTTCCAACTCGTCCCCGTTGCTGATCGGGTCGTGGGCAGGAACGACGGTGTTCACCCGCACGTATGTTCCACATGGCGCGACGTTGACGATGCAGATCACCGGCGAGGTGACCCCGCAGAGTGGGGGCGCCAAGTGGTCGCAGATGTACGTCTACCACCGGCTCTTCGAGGCCAACGGTGTCTCCCAGCTGCACCGCCGGGCTGAGGGCATCGACCAGACGAACGCCACGACGAGTCCGGTCCCCATGACTGGTGCGGTGGTGACGTGGACGAACAACGGCTCTTCGCGAACGATCGTCTCACAGCTGTCGGTCAGCTTGGGACTGGCCGGATCTGGGGAGGCGTCGGTCGATGTCTCCTCGAGCGCCTCACCGGTCGGTGACCCAGGGTGTGTCGATGACCGTACGAAGCGCGGCGGCGGCCTGGAGTCGGTCAAGGACGCGGAGGACCCGGTCAACACCTTCACCGGCGCGTACACGGAGAGCCGGGTTGACCTTGCTGCGACGGCTGGGTTGTTCGGGCTCGACTGGGTGCGGCAGTACGACTCGGGCGGCACGGCGGGTGATCCCGCGTGGGGGTTCTCGTTCTCGGATCACCTCACGCAGCTGGGTTCGGGCGCGGTCGAACTGACGCTGCCTTCGTCGCGAGTTGTCGTGTTCGAGCCGGACGGGCTTGGCGGGTTCGAACGGCCGGTCGAGTTCGACGGGCTGCTGACGGTGGACGGGACGGGTTGGCGACTCGGCTTCTCTGACGGGTCGGCGACGACGTTCGATTCGTCAGGAGCGATGACGTCCCGGGAGTCGTGGGACGGGCAAGTGGTCACCGCGGCGTACACGTCCGGCCGGTTGAGTTCGTTGACGTCGTCGGTGGGCCCGTCGCTGACGATGGCGTACACGTCGGGCCGGCTGACCTCGGTCACGGCGTCTGACGGGCGCGTCGTGTCCTACACCTACGACCTGAACGGGTTCCTCACCGGGGCCACGCTGCCTGGGTCCGTGACCTGGTCCTACACCAACGATGCCGACGGCCACGTGACGAAGGTTGAAGATCCCACCGGTGTCGATGTGGTGACGCTCGGCTACGACACCGCCGGTCGGGTCACCTCGCAAACCCTGGCTGCTGGCGCCCAGACGACATTCGTCTATGACCTGCCCCGGTCCCAGGTTGCCGTCACCGACGTGGCCACGTCGACGACGAACACCTACTACTACGACGGGCTCGGGCGCCTGGTCACCGTCGAGGACGAGGACGGCGGCACCATCGAGCGGTCCTACGACGAGTTCGATCAGCTCACCGGCACCCAGTCGCGCCTCGGTGGTTCGACGACGATCGACCGCAACGACCGAGGCCTGATCGTAGAGATCACGGCGCCAGGCCGCGACCCGATCACGATCGACTACGACGGGTCGAACCGGGTCGAATCGGTCACCGACGCCTCCGGCACCACCACCTACAGCTACGACGGCGCCGAACGCATCCCGGCGACGGTGACCGATCCCGAGTCGCACACCGCCACCTTCGACGTCGTTGACGGACTGATCGAGTCGGTGACCGATGCGGATGGCGTCACCGTCCTCTACCGCTACGACTCGCTCCGCCAGCTCGAAGAGACCGAGGACGAGTACGGCAACATCACCACCTACGACTACGACGCCGTCGGACGCCAGACCAGCGTCGAGAAGCCTTCCGGCGCCACGACTCTCACCGGCTATGACGCCGCGGGCCGCCCCGATGAGCTCACCGCCGCCGACGGCGGCCTGACCCAGGTCGCCTATGACGGCGCCGGTCGCGTCACCTCCGTCACCGACCCCACGCTGGCCGTCACGACCTTCGCGTACGACAGCGACACCGGCCTGCTCGAGTCGATGACCGACCCGATGCTGCGCGTCACCACCTACACCCACAACTTGTACGGCGACCTGACCCGGTCCACTTTCGAAGACACCACCTCCTCCGAAACGGACTACGGCCTGCTCCGACGGGTCGACGCGACCCGAGACGAGCTCGGACGCGAGACCAGCTACACCTACGACGCCGACGGCAACGTCGCCTCCGTGGAGGACCCCGAGGGCGGCGTCACCACCACCGACTACGACGACGCAGGTCGAGTCACCTCTGTGACCGATCCCGGGCTACGGGAGACGACATACGACTACGAGGCGGACACCGGCCTGCTCCAGTCGGTGACATCTCCAGCCGGCACCGTCACCTACACCTACGACGACCTCGGCCGTCAGCGCACCGTCACCGACCTGCGCGGCGCCACCACCGAGACGTCCTACACACCGGGCGGCCGCGTCGACTGGATCGACGACGGGCTCGACCAACGAACCGACTACACCTACGACGCCGCGGGTCGGCTGGCATCGATCGAGGCTCCGGGTGGCCTGGTCACCGAGTACGGCTACGACGAGGACTCACGCGTCGAGGACGTGACCTCGCCGGGCGGGCTCGTGACTTCTGCGACGTTCGACGACGCGGGCCGGGTCCTGACCTCGACGGACCCCGCCGGCGTCGTCACCACGAACACGTGGACCCTGCGAGGTGAACTGGCCTCGACGACGAAGTCCGGTGAGGGCACCGTCGAGTACTCCTACAACCCCGACGGCACCCTCGACTGGGTCGAGGACGCACTCAACCGGCGCACGACGTTCGGCTACGACAACCGCGGCCGTCTCGAGACCCGCACGAATCCCGACTCGAAGGTGTGGTCCACCGACTACAACGCCGCCGGCGAGCTCGTCTCCGAAACCGACCCCCTCAACCGCAGCACCTCCTACACCTACGACGGCGCCGGACGGCTCGAGACGACCGCTGATCCTTCCGGGCGGACGACCACGAACACGTGGCTCGCCGACGGACTCCTTGACGGCTGGTCCGCCAACGACGGTGTCAACACCCTTGCCGCCGACTTCGGCTACGACGCCGCAGGGCGACGCAACTCGGCGACGATCGGGACGCGCACTTGGGCCACCTCGTTCAACGCGGCGGGGGACGTGACCTCGACGACGAATCCCGACGGTCGCGTCGCACTCTTCGGCTACGACGCGATCGGCCGCCGAACGTCCATGCGCAACCCCGACGGCACGGCCTACACCTACGCGTACGACGCCGGCGGCCGCGTCGACACGATCACACCCACCGCGCTCACCGCCGACACGTTCACCGCAGCCAACGGCTCCACCGCAGACACGTCGAAGTGGGCCGACGTGTCCTCCACCGGCGGCACCGTCGCCATCGACGCCAACAAGGCCGAGCTCACCGTCCCCAACACTTCGGGCGCAACGGCCGGGTTCCGGTCCACCGTTGCGGCTGCAACCGGGAGCGACTCGACCTTCACGTACCAGTTCAACTCCGCCGCAACCGCATCGAAGCTGCGGACCTACGGCCGCTACGTCGACGCCAACAACAACTACCGGGTCGAGCTTTCCGCCGACTCCACCACCGCCAACTTCTTCAAGGTCGTCGGCGGCACCACCACATCGATCGGCACCTTCGCCGTGCCGTCCGACACCGACGCCCACAAGCTCCGCTTCCAAGTCGACGGCACCAACCTCAAAGCGAAGGTCTGGGACGCCGACGACACCGAACCCAATACCTGGACCGCCACCACCACCGATTCCAGCGTCACCGCCGCTGGCACCACTCGGGTGCAACTCGCCCGCTCCACCGGCGGCGCCAACCACGTCACCATCGACGACTGGACCCACACCAACCCCAACGCATCGCTCAGCGCCGTGGCGTCCTACGACTGGGACGACGATGGCCACCTCATCGGCGAGGAGTTCCCCGGAGCCTCGAGCCGGGACTGGACCTGGGTCGACGGCCAGCTCACCGGCTACTCCCAGACCGTTCCAGGCGCCAACCGCACCACAACGCTCACCTACGACAGCTCCGGACGACTCGCGACCGAAGCCACCAGCGGCGTCACCACCACCTACGGCTACGACAACGCCGGACAACTCCTCTCAGCCACCCCCTCAAGCGGCACTGCGTCCGCGTGGACCTACGACAACGTCGGGCGACGCGCCACCCAGACCGTCGGCGCCGTCACCACCACCTACGGCTATGACCACGCCGGCGAGCTCACCAGCGCCACCCCGTCCACAGGAACCGCCACCACCTCCACCTACGACAACGCCGGCCGACGCCTCACCGACACCACCGGCACCAACACCACCACCTACGGCTACGACCCCGCCGGACGGCTCACCAACCTGACCCTCCCCAACGGCGACACCCAACTCCGCGGACTCAACCCCAACGGCCTCCCCGAAACCGTTGCCAACACCGTCTCAGCGACCACCACCACCTGGACACTCGACTGGGACCCAGACGGCGACATCGACCAACTCGTCGCCCTCAGCCAAGGCTCCGCAACGACCGACCTCGTCTCGACCACCGGAGCCCCACGAGGAGTCGCGTCCAAGGGCGCAGACCACACGGTGCTCGCCTCCGACATCCACGGCTCCAACATCAACTCCACCGGCGCCGGCGTCCCACGAGCCAACAGCTACAACGCCTACGGCGCACCAACCGGCACCGACACCCTCAGCCCCAAACTCGGCTACCGCGGCGAACTCACCCTCGGACCCCTCCTCAACCTCCGAGCTCGCGACTACCAGCCCACCACCGGCGCCTTCACCACCACCGACCCCCTCAACGGAGTCCCCGGCACCACCACCCTCAACAACCCCTACCACTACACCGACAACAACCCCCTCAACCTCGTCGACCCCACCGGACTCCGACCCGACGACGCCACTACCGGCTGCGAATCAGCCCTCATCCCCATCGTCTGCGAGTACCACGACGAGATCATCACCACAGCGGCCATCGTCCTCAGCGTCGCCGTCGGCGTCATTGCCGGCCCAGTGATCCTCGCCGCCTACGGCCCCATCCTCGGCGGCGCCATCTCCGGCGCCTTCGGCGGAATGTTCAGCATCGCCGACCAGCTCGGCCGCACCGGCCGAATCGACACCGATCGCCTGCTCTTCGACACGTCCCTCGGCGCGGTCGGTGGCGCCGCCGGCGGAGCATTGGCCGAGCTCCTGGCACCGGCAGCCAAAGCCATGTCCTTCGGCAGAGCCCGGGCACCATGGAGCTCACCGATCGCCAACGAAGCACCGGGCGCTGCGGCCCAAAGCTCCGATGACATACTCCGACAAACCCCACGACCGACGCTGTTCTCCAGAGGTGGTGGTCGTACGAACGCAGATGTCCTGTCCAACGGGGGCGGTCTTCCGATCGCACGGTCCACCGTCGATGACATCGCGGCAAGTGGAGGTGTTGGCTTGGACGGAGTCAATGTTCGGATTCTCACTGGAGCTGACGACATCAGGTATCTGGACTCACAGGGTGCAGCTGCGTTCGCCTCTGACCGAACCATCCATCTGGGTCCTGCGGCCTTCGCTGATGAACAGACGCTTCTTCGAACTCTGGCGCACGAGCGAACGCACATCTATCAACAACAGATCTGGAGACCGGGTTCAGGCAACCTGCGTCAACTGGAGGACGCTGCTTACGGCATCGAGGACGCCTTCTGGGAGTTCTTCCGGAGGGGTGGTCGATGATCAGCGAGCTATTTGTTGAGGAGGTCTACCCCGTTTCGTTTGCCGAGGGCGTCATGGTCGTGGGCGTAATCAGGGGAACAGTCAATGAAGGCGACGAGATACGTATGGTGCGCGACGAGGGGATCGAATGCACTGGAAACATTGGTCGTTTCCACATCCACCAGACGTATAACGATCCCCCAGGCCGCGTGCGAGTATCCGTGACGGGCGAGGCCGCAACCTTCGTGCGCGCCGGTGACATCCTCGTTGTTGTAGGCCCAGAGGCTGAGGTGAGCGATGGACCTAGTCTGCGCTGAATCCTGCCGTCATTGGTTGAAGGGGCCGATAGCCTGGTTAGAGGTGCGGGCCTACTCGGCGGCGGTTGTCATCCTGCTGTTGGCCGCACTCACCAGTTCCCTGGTGTGCATGGCGTCACCTCTCGCCGCAGCGACGGCCACCTCTCGTGGCGGTGTCTCAGCTCGGTCGGCCGTCACTTCGTCGTATTTGTCTGATCATCGACACGAAGATCCGGTCGGCGTGAACCGCCCTGGGTTCGCTGGAGGCTCTGGGGTGGTGGTCCGACGACGGTGTTCCGGGTCCCGTCCTGTGCCACATCCGGTGACGGGCACAGAACGGGCACCAGACTTCCCGAAGGGACGATCTGGGCCCTCAGCTGAATGCTGGGATCCCCGTGATCGCCTGGCCGAGGATCAGCGTGTGGATCTCGTTGGTGCCTTCGTAGGTGAACACCGACTCCAGGTTGTTCATGTGGCGGATCACCGGGTACTCGGTGGTGATGCCGTTGGCGCCGAGCACCGATCGGGCGGTGCGGGCCACGTCCAGCGCCATGCGGACGTTGTCCATCTTGGCGAAGCTCACCTGCGGGGTGGCCAGCGTGCCGGTGTCCTTCATTCGGCCCAGGTGCAGCGCCACCAGGGTGCCCCGCTGCACGGCGACCATCATGTCGACCAGCTTCTTCTGGGTGAGCTGGAACCTGGCGATCGGCTGGTCGAACTGCGTGCGCTCGAGTGAGTACGCCAGTGCCGCCTCGTAGCAGGCCCGGGCGGCCCCGCACGCGCCGAACGAGATGCCGAAGCGCGCCTCGTTCAGGCATGACAGCGGCCCGCGCATGCCCGACACGCCCGGCAGCACGGCGTCGG
This sequence comes from Actinomycetes bacterium, assembly GCA_023450775.1. Taxonomy (GTDB): domain Bacteria; phylum Actinomycetota; class Acidimicrobiia; order Acidimicrobiales; family Microtrichaceae; genus Dermatobacter. Next base: position 11,407 of record JAEXGP010000431.1, read on the forward strand.
CGGGCAGCCGCACGTCGTCGAGCACCAGCTCGGAGGTGACCGACGCCCGCAACGACACCTTGCGGTGGATCAACGGCGCCGAGAAGCCCGGGGTGTCGGTCGGGACGACGAAGCCTCGCACCGCGCCGGCGTCGGGGCCGTCGGGATCGGTGCGGGCCCACACGACGGCCACGTCGGCCACCGAGCCGTTGGTGATCCACATCTTGGAGCCGTTGAGGACCCAGTCGCCCGAGTCGTCCTGGCGGGCGGTCGTGCGCATGGAGCTGGGATCCGAGCCGGAGTCGGGCTCGGTCAGGCCGAAGCAGCCGATCAGCTCTCCGGCCGCCATGCCGGGGAGCCACCGCTGCTTCTGCTCCTCGGAGCCGAAGGCGTGGATCGGGAACATGGCGAGCGAGCCCTGGACCGACACGAAGCTGCGCACGCCCGAGTCGCCGGCCTCGAGCTCCAGGCAGGCCAGCCCGTACGCGGTGGCGGAGGTGCCGGCGCAGCCGTAGCCGTCCAGGTGCATGCCGAGCAGACCGAGCGCGCCGAACTCCTTGGCCATCTCCTTGGGGAAGGTGCCGGCGTCGAACCACTCGCCGACCTCGGGGAGGATCCGGTCGCCGACGAACTGGCGCACGGTGTCGCGGAGCATGCGCTCCTCGTCGCTCAGCAGGGCGTCGATGGCGAGGACGTCGTGCGGGTCGACGGACTGGGCGAGCGGCTGGTGCGACATGCCCTCAGGCTAGGCCCGGCCGATTCTCCGGTCCGGATCACGCGCTGCAGCCGTCGGACAGGGGTTGTCGCTGTGCACCCCGATATCCCACTCGGGCTTCGGTTCCGTCGGGAGGCCCACGATCCACGTCCTCCGACCCCACCCTCCGCCCGTGACGGAATCCTGGGCCGTCGTGCGCGTCAGACCTTCGGTTCCTTGGGGAGGCCCAGGATCCTCTCGCCGATGATGTTGCGCTGGATCTGGCTCGTGCCGCCGGCGATGCGAGCTCCTGGCGCGCTCAGCAGGCCGTAGGCCGCGTCGCCCTCGAGCATCGCGTCGGGCCCGGCCAGGTCCGAGCGGAGGATCGCCGTGTCGAACATGAGCTCGGTCGTGCCGAGCTTGGCGACCGAGCCCAGCACCGACGCCACCGGGCCCTGCCGGCGCCCCATGGCCCACAGCGCCGTCCCACGGATCCACAGCTCGGCCAGGTCCTGCTGCTCCAGCGGGTCGAGCGAGCTGCCGTCGGGCCGGCGGCCCATCGCCAGCATCGAGTCGAGCCGGCGCTTGAGCGAGATCCCCGACGCCCCGATGTAGCCCCGCTCGTTGGTGAGCGCGGACATGCCGACCATCCACCCCTCGTTGATCGGACCGAGCAGCGAGTCGGCCGGCAGCCGGACACCGGTCAGGAAGACCTCGTCGAACTCGGCGTCGCCGTTCATCTGGCGCAGCGGGCGGAGCTCGATGCCGGGCGACGCCATGTCGACCAGGAAGAACGAGATGCCCTTGTGGGGCGGCGCGTCGGGGTCGGTCCGCGCCATGAGGATGCCGCGGTCGGCGACCCGGCCGTTCGAGCACCACACCTTCTGGCCGTCGACGACGAACTCGTCGCCGTCGCGCACCGCCTGGGTGGACAGGCCCGCCAGGTCAGAGCCGGCGTCGGGCTCGGAGAACAGCTGGCACCAGATCCGCTCGCCGGTGATGATCGAGCGCAGGTGCTCGGCCTGCTGCTCGGGCGTGCCGAACGCCAGCAGGGCGCCGCCGGTCAGCACGCAGCCGACCATGTTCAGGAACGGCGGCACCTGCGCCAGCGCGCACTCCGTGATCCACGCGGCGTTGTGCTCGGGTGACAGACCCCGGCCGCCGAACTCGGTCGGCCAGTGGATGCCGGCGAACCCGGCGTCGAAGATCGTCCGCTGCCAGGCCCGCCCCTCGGGAGCGAGGTCGGGGGGCAGGATCGCCCCGTAGTCCCGGGGCGCCTCGGACCGGTGCGCTGCCAACCACTCGGCGGCCTCCGCCCGGAACTCCTCGACCCCGATCTGCCCGCTCTCTGCCGCTGACATCTGCTCCCCCGTCGTCGTGGTGGTTCTGCCCGGTTGTCCGGCACCCTGACCGCCCCGTACTCTCCCCTCCATGGCGATTGCGGGGGCGACGTCGTCACCGTACGTGTCCGAAGCACCGAGGTTGGGCTTCGTCGGTGGCTTCGATGGAGTGCGGGGCATCGGGATCCTGATGGTCCTGTTCAACCACGCCTACTCGCAGCTCTCGCCCAGCTTCGCCGGCATCATCGACGTCTTCTTCGTGATGAGCGCGTTCCTCATCACCACGCTGCTCCTGCAGGAGCACCGTGACACGTCGACGATCAACATGCGCAAGTTCTACTCACGGCGCGCCGTCCGGCTGCTGCCGTCGGCCTACCTGTGCATCATCGCCTGGTTCGTGCTCTGCCTGCTCTTCGACCGGGAGCGACTGGCCGTGCTGTGGCAGGAGGCCGTCGCGGCGGTCACCTACGTGTACCAGCTGGTCTTCCCGGTGGGTCTGCTGTCCGTCGACCCGTCGATGGCGGGCAAGACCTCGATCGACCAGTTCTGGTCCCTCGCGGTGGAGGAGCAGTTCTACCTGGTCATCGCGATCACGGTGCTCGTGTGCATCCGCAAGAAGTGGATGACCCAGCTCGCCGTCGTGCTGTGCCTGATCGCCGCCTGGATCGGCTGGCAGCGCTGGACCGGTCACGCCGGGCCCGTGTCCATCCCGTCGGACCCCGACGAGGTCTCGCTCCAGCGGGGGCTCAGCCTGCTGTGGCTGTCTCGCCCCGATTCGCTCATGTGGGGCGTCGGCCTGGCGGTCCTCAACTCCAAGCTGCCCGAGCCGCTCCCGCAGCGGTGGAAGAAGGTCCTCCCCTGGGTGGGCCTCGTGGGTCTGGTCGTGTCGTTCGGCTGCATGCTCGTGGCCTCGGGCTTCCTCAAGGACCTGGCCACCAAGGCGGGGCTCCCGTACCCGTTCGTGCCCATGGCACCGCCCACCGCGGTCGACGGCCAGAGCGGGACGTACTGGATCAACTTCGGCCACACGGTGACGGCGCTGGCGTTCGCGCCCGCAATGTTGGCCATGGCCCGCATGAAGGACTGGTGGCCCAACCGGGCGCTGTCCTGGAAGCCGCTGCGGTTCCTCGGGCGGATGTCGTACACGGTGTACGTCTGGCACACGCTCGTGTACTTCGTGATCCTCGAGCTGCTCGGGCTGGACTCCGTGCTCGGCGAGAAGACCAGGGTGCCGATCCTCGCCGCGATCACGGTCGTGGCCTGCCTGCCGGTCTTCTACGGCGTGGAGCAGCGGATGCTCCGGGTGAAGCTCCGGTTCGCCACGGAGAAGGAGGTCCTCGACCTCAACACCGGCAAGATGGTCTCGGTGGAGGAGGCGCGCCAGCGCTCCCGCGGCATGGTGTCGGCCGAGGCGGTCGAGGCCACGCCGCCCGCGGCTGCACCGACGGCCGGTGCGCGGGCTGAGGGTTCACCCGAACCGCCGGCCCCCGAGCCGCCCGCGCCGTCGGGCGTGAGCGAGGACCGCTCGTGACCGCCCCGACCCGGGCGCCGTTCGTCAGCTCGGCGCCCAAGCTCGGCCTCGTCGGCGGCTTCGACGGCATCCGCGGCATCGGCGTGTGCATGGTGCTCGTCGGCCACGCCATGTTCACCTACGTCGAGTCGTGGGTGACGATCGTCGACTCGTTCTTCGTGCTCAGCGGGTTCCTCATCACCACGCTGCTCCTGCAGGAGCACCGGTCCACCAGCGACATCGGTCTGCGCAAGTTCTACGCCCGCCGCGCCGTGCGGCTCCTGCCCTCGGTGTGGCTGTTCTGCGCGGTGTGGATCGTGATCGGCGTCATCGGCACGATCCTCGGCATCGAGTCGATCTCGTTGCGGGGGATCCTCGAGGACGCGGGCGCGGCGCTCGCCTACGTGTACGCGCTGTTCTTCCCCAACGGGCTCTACATGATCTCGCCCGACGTCCAGGACAACCGCTACATGTGGCACCTCTGGACGCTGTCGGTGGAGGAGTTCTTCTACTTCGTCATCCCCGGCACGGTGCTGGTGTGCATCCGCCGCAACTGGATCAAGCAGCTGGCGTGGGTCCTGGGCATCGGCTTCGTCGCCATCGGCGTGGCCCGCTGGTTCGCCATCACCGGCTTCTGGCAGTACGACGAGGGGATGCTCGCCGGTGTGCGGCTGGCGTTCCTGCAGCGCCCCGACGCCCTGATGCTCGGCTGCCTGGCCGCGGTGCTCAACGCACAGCTCACGCCGGAGCGGATCGAGCGGCTCCGCAGGCCGCTTCTCGTCGTCGCGACGGTCTCGCTCGTCGTGTGGGTCGTGATGCTCAACCTGTCGAGCGGCGCCGTGGAGAAGCTCGGCGGGCCGTGGGTCCCGTACCTGCCCGACGGACCCGAGGAGTTCACCCGCTCCCAGATGATGGGCACGATGTACTGGTTCCGGTTCGGTCACACGATCGGGGCCCTGGCGTTCGTGATCATCATCCTGGGCCTCGTCCACTGCAAGGACTGGTGGCTCAACAAGTTCTGGTCCTGGCAGCCGTTCCAGTGGATGGGGCGCATGTCCTACACGCTCTACGTGTGGCACGCCCTGCCGTACCTGCTGCTGATCGGGGCGCTGGGCGGCGAGGACGCCCCGCTGGGCCAGCAGCTCATCCGCCTGCCGATCCTGGTCGCGTCGGCGTTCCTGGTGTCGCTGCCCGTGTACTACCTGGTCGAGATGCGGGTGCTGCGCATGAAGCTGCGGTTCTCGGCCGAGAAGGAGGCGCTCGACCTCACCACCGGGAAGATGGTGCAGGTCGACGACAAGGGCAACGTCTCCGCGATGCCCGAACCCGCCCCGGCGCCCCAGGAGCCCGCCGACGAGACCGCGGCGTCGCCGTCAGGCCCGCCGGCGGTGCCGCCGGCCGACTGAGTCCCGGGCCGGTTCGAGGGGACCGGTCCGGCAGGGCTGGCGCCGGAAACGACGAAGGGGCCGGTCCTTTCAGACCGACCCCTTCGCTCCGTCGTTCGGGTGCTCTGACCGGTTCGGCGCCGTGCGCCGGAGCGTTCAGCTGAGCGTCTCGAGCAGCTTCTTCAGCTCGCCCGACGGGTCCTCGGGCACGATGTAGCCCGTCTCGTCGCGGATCTGGTCGAAGTGGTCGCGCACGTCCTCGGCCGAGTGGCCCTCGGCGTACCAGCCGGGCGTGAGGCCGATGAAGTAGCGGGCGACCACGCCGCCGGCCACGGAGTAGACCTCGCCGTTCACCGGGCACTCCTCGGAGGCCAGGTAGATGACGGTGGGGGTGACCTCGGACGGCTCGAGCTTGTCGCCGAGCGGGCCGAGCAGGTCCTCGGTCATGCGGGTCTTGGCCACCGGGGCGATCGCGTTGACCTTGATGCCCTTGGACTTGCCTTCGTTGGCCAGCACCCGGGTGAAGCCCACCAGGCCGAGCTTGGCGGCGCCGTAGTTGGCCTGGCCGAAGTTGCCGAGCAGACCGGAGTTCGAGCTGGTGTTGACCACGCGGCCGTAGCCCTTCTCACGCATGATGAGCCAGGCCGGCTGGGTCACGTAGAACGCGCCGAGCAGGTGCACGCTGATCACGGGCTCGAGCAGCTCCGGCGTCATGTTGTGGAACGTCTTGTCCCGCAGGATGCCGGCGTTGTTGATCACGATGTCGACGGTGCCGAAGGCCTCGACGGCCGAGTCGACGATGGCCTTGCCTCCCTCGGGCGTGGCCACCGAGTCGTGGTTGGCGACGGCCTCGCCGCCGGCGGCGACGATCTCGTCGACGACGAGCTGGGCGGCCGAAGCACTCGAGCCCGCTCCGTCAACGGAACCACCCAGGTCGTTGACCACGACCCGCGCGCCGCGGCGGGCGAGCTCCAGGGCGTGGGACTTGCCGAGACCGCCACCTGCACCGGTGACGATCGCGACCTTGCCGTCGAAGGTCAGATCACTCATTGAGGTCCTCTCAGGGCGCACGCCCGCGGTGGGTCCGGGGCTCGTTCAGGCGGGCTCACGCTAGGTCCGGAGGGCGATTCCGTCGAAACGCTCGGGCCCAACGCGTCCCGTGCGCCAGGATTTCCTCCACCGGGGGTGTAGGAGTTCCGGTGCCGCCGACGATGGAGGGAGTGGTGGACCGAACCGCGACATCGCCGGCCGATCGGGGCCGGGAGCTCCTGGAGCTGTACGAATCGGCGCTCCCGAGCGTGTACGGCTACCTGGTGCGCCGGTGCGGCTCCGCGCCGCTGGCCGAGGACCTGACGTCGGAGACGTTCCTGGCCGCCGTCGACGCCGTGCAACGGGACGCGGTCCCCGAGCTCAGCGCCGCGTGGCTGGTGGGGGTGGCCCGGCACAAGCTCGTCGATCACTGGCGCCGCCAGGAGCGCGAGGAGCGCAAGCTCGCGCTCGTCGAGGCCGAACCGGTCGAGGACCGGTGGGAGGTCGACCTGGACCGCCTGGTCGCCCTCGACGTCCTGGCAGGTCTCGGTCCACACCACCGCGCCGCTCTGACGCTGCGCTACCTCGACGGCCTGCCGGTCCCCGAGGTGGCGTCGCACCTGGAGCGGACCGTCGGCGCCACCGAGGTGCTGCTCGTCCGGGCCCGGCGCGCGTTCCGCGACGCCTACACGGCCCAGACGGCCGGTCCCGACGCCGGCGGCCCCGGTGCTGACGGCCCCGACGCCGGCGGCTCCACGACGCGGGAGGAGGCACCGTGACCGACGTCGATCCCCTGGACGCACTCGGTGGTCGCGACGACCCCGTCGTGCCCGATCCCGAGTTCTCCCGTCGGCTCCGCCGCCGGGTGGCCGACGCACTCGGCCTGCCGGCCGAGGTCCCGCTCACCGACATCCCGCCCATCGAACTTCCCGACAGGACCGGCCTCGCCGAGAGGTCGGCTGCGCACGACAGGAGCACGATCATGTCCAGCACCACGACCGACACGACCTCCGCACCCGCCTCGACCGCGGCGGTCGGCCAAGCGGGACTCGTCCCGTACCTGGCCGTCCACGACGGCCCGGCCGCGCTCGAGTTCTACGAGTCCGCCTTCGGCGCCGAGGTCACCCTCCGCTTCGACGGCGACGACGGCCGGGTGGGCCACGCCGACCTGGTGATCGGCAACGACCGGTTCTTCCTGGCCGACGAGTACCCGGAGCTCGGCGTGGTGTCGCCCCGCACCCTCGGCGGCAGCACGGTGACCCTGCACCTCGAGGTGGCGGACATCGATCGCGCCTTCGCCCGTGCGCTGGAGGCCGGTTCGGTGGTCCAGTCGGAGCCCGAGGACATGCCGTACGGCCACCGGCAGGGGACGCTCGTCGACCCGTTCGGCCATCGCTGGATGCTGTCGCAGCGCCTCGAGTCGGTGGGGGTGGACGACCTGGCCGATCGCATGTCCGGACAGGGCTTCAGCATCGCCGGGTCCTGGGTGGACGACCCGGCCACGTCCGCGGCGTCGGGACGCACCGCGGTGGTCGCCCGAAACGGCCGGATCTGGCCGGCGATCCAGTCGCCCGACGCACCGGCGCTCATCCGCCTCGCCGTCGACGTGCTCGGCTTCACCGAGCAGCTCGTGGTGCCCGGTGACCGCCCCGGCGTGGTCGCGCACAGCCAGCTCGCCTGGCCCGAGGGCGGTGTCGTCCAGATCAGCTCGGCGGCCAGGGACGGCAACCCGTTCTCCGAGCAGCCGCCCGGGACCAGCAGCATCTACGTCGTCACCGAGGACCCCATGGCGGTGTACGAGCGCTGCGTGGCCGCCGGCCTGGAGATCATCCGGGAGCCGGAGTCGCCGGACTACGACCCGGGCGGTTCGGGGTTCGGCCTCCGGGACCCGGAGGGCAACCTCTGGTCGTTCGGCACCTACGCAGGGGAGTGACCACGCTCCGGGACATCGCCGCCACGCACGCGGTCGGTGTCCCGGGGCAGATCTACCCGGCGCGACGCTGACGGACGCGTGGGGATGACAGGGGCGGGCGGCAGGGTCCATCCTTGGTGTGGAGAGCGGCCACAGCTGGGAGCAGGCCGCTGCAGGGAGGGAACAGGTCGATGGCACGACGTCTGCTGGGGCTCGTCTGCGCGGTCGCGCTGCTGGGAGCCGTGCTGGCGGTGGCCGGCACGACCGCCGCCCCCAGGCCGGCGGCGGCCGCCACGGTCGGCCCGCTGCACACCAACGGGAACGACGACCGGATCTACGACGCCGCCGGCAACCAGGTGCGTCTGGTCGGCTTCAACTGGAACGGCACCGAGAACGGCGGCCGGGCCGACAAGCAGAAGATCGCCGACGGCTGCGGCGTGGTGTGGCGCACGCCGGCGGACCCGATCGGCGGTCAGTCGTTCAACTACGACGACGCCTACACGCGCATCGCGGCGCTCGGGTACAACGTTCTGCGGGTGCCGATCTCGTGGAACAACCTCGAGCCGATCGCGCCCACCTGGAGCGCGGCGACCGGGACGTACGCCCACGACTGGAACGAGACGTACCTCAACGACATCCGGTCGATGGTCACCAAGGCCAGGGCCGCCGGCCTCATGGTCATCCTCGACATGCACCAGGACTACTGGTCGCCCGCACTGCACCGCATCACCAACTGGGACGGGTCGTCGGGCTACTGCGAGGGCGTCGGCATGCCCCGGTGGATGTACCCGACCGCCGACAACAAGGCGACCACCACGCAGAACACGGACTTCTACCAGTCGATGAACTGGTTCTTCCGCAACATGCACGACCCCCTCGCCACCACCACGCATCAGTCCCCGTGGCAGTTGCTGTACGCGGCGTGGGACAAGCTGGCGTACGAGTTCTCGCCGGCGTCCGGCTTCGCGGCTGCCGACGCCGTCGTGGGCGCCGACGTCTTCAACGAGCCGTACTGGAGCTACGTGGGCGGCAGCCCGCCGGCGGGCCAGACCGTGCTCGAGGCCGCGGGCGCCCGGCTCAAGACGTTCTACGAGGCGATCGGCCCGGCGATCACCGCGCGCAACCCGAGCTGGCTCCTGTTCTTCCAGGACTCCACCGGCGGCTACAACGCCGCCAACCCATCCGTGCGGGAGACGCCGACGATGACCGCGAAGCCGGCGGTCCCCGGCAACTGGGTCTACTCGGCGCACATCTACGCCTTCAGCTACGGGGTGTTCTCCGACGGCGTGGTCCGTCACGACGACTTCGGCATCACCGTGGCCAACCAGCTGCTCGCCAACGCCCGAGCGTGGAAGGTGCCGCTCTACATCGGCGAGTTCACGAACTTCTCGGTGGGCGTGGACGCCCGGCAGATGACCGAGTCCTCCATGGCCCAGACGCGCCTGTTCCTGGACTGGGCCAAGACCAACCGCGTCAACTGGACGTTCTGGGCCTACGTCAACCCGTACTGGCCGATGGCGTTCCAGAACTACCTGACCAACCAGCCGATCCCGGTGATCCGCGACGCGCTCGCCACCGGTCTCGACTCGACGACGCCGCCGCCTCCACCGCCGCCACCTCCGCCCGGCAGCACGTGGGCCAGCGACGCGTTCAACCGCTCGGTCACGGGCGGGCTCGGCACCGCCGACGTGGGCGGCTCGTGGACCCTCTCGGGTGGCAACACGAACTTCTCGGTGTCCGGCGGGACCGCCCGGGTGTCGGTGACCGCCGGTGCCAGCCGGACGATGTCGCTCGACTCGTTCCAGTCGACCGACACCAAGGTCACCGCGCGGCTGGCCTTCGACAAGGCCCAGACCGGCGGCGGGTCCTACGTGGCCGTCGTGGGCCGGCGCGTCAACTCGTCCAACGACTACCGGCTCAAGCTGCGGGCCCAGGCCGGCGGGGCGGTCACCGCGCAGATCGTGCGGGTCGTCGGCGGTGCCGAGACCGTCGTCCAGAACCTCGCCACGGTGCCCGGCCTGTCCTGGGGAGGCGGCCAGTACGTGAAGGTGCGCTTCGAGGCGGAGGGCACCTCGCCGACCGCGCTGCGCGCCAAGGTGTGGGCCGACGGCGCGCCGGAGCCGTCCGCGTGGACGCTGCAGGCGACCGACTCGACCGCCGGTCTGCAGACCGGCGGCGGCATCGGCGTATGGGACTACCTGTCGAGCTCGTCCACGAACGCGCCGGTGACCCTGCTGGTGGACGACCTGCGGGCCACCACGGTCGCCGGCACGACGCCGCCGGCCAACACGCCACCGACCGCGTCGTTCACCACGTCGTGCTCGCAGCTGACCTGCTCGGTGAACGCGTCGGGCTCGACCGACACCGACGGGACGATCACCTCGTACGCGTGGTCGTTCGGAGACGGCCAGACCGCC
>JAEXGP010000055.1 GCA_023450775.1 Actinomycetes bacterium
TGCACGACGAGCTCGACGGGACGGGCGTCGGAGTGACCGCACTGCAGCCGGGCCCGACCGAGACGGAGTTCTTCGACCGTGCCGGCATGGACGGTTCCAAGGCCGACCGGGGTCACAAGGACGACCCGGAACGCGTCGCTCGGGACGCGGTCGAGGCGATGCAGGCGGGCGAGGACCACGTGGTCGCCGGGGCCTTCCGCAACAAGGTGCAGACGGTGCTGGCCAAGCTCCTGCCGCAGGGGGCGGCGGCCGCCGTGCACGGCCGGATGCTCGACGGATCCTCGGGCGACCAGCGAGTGACCTGAGTCGGGGATGATCGCCCCGCCCGGCGGGAAGGTGTCCGGGCGTGACGGACATGAACGGATCGACGGGCGGCAAGGGCATGGCGAGCGACGAGGACCGGGCCGACGGGCTCGCGTCGATCGTCGAGGCGCTGGACCAGCCCATGATCGTCGTGACGACGGCGTCGGGCGACGAGCGCGCCGGCTGCCTGGTGGGCTTCCACTGCCAGTCGAGCATCGACCCGGGCCGTTACGTGGTCTGGCTGTCCAAGGCGAACCACACCGGCCGCGTGGGCCTGCGGGCCTCGCACCTGGCCGTGCACTTCCTCGACCGGACGCAGCACGAGCTCGCCGAGCGGTTCGGCACCCGGACCGGCGACGACGGCGACAAGTTCGAGGGCCTGGACCTCGTGGAGGCCGACGGCGTCGACGCGCCGCTCCTGCGGGACTGCCCGAACCGGCTGCTGGGCCGGCGGACCGCTGCGCTCGACGAGGGTGGCGACCACGTGTGCGTGGTGCTCGAGGTCGAGCGGGTGTGGACCGGTGAGCGCCTGCACCCGCTCCGGCTGTCGGACGTGTCGGACCTGGAGCCGGGGCACCCGGCGGAGGAGCGCCCGCGTCCCGCCACCCACCGGGCGCGCTGAGCCCTCCCGGCCTCAGCGCGCGGCCACCGCCACCGCCGCGGACTCCGCGGACCACCACGCCTCGATCGGCGCGGACGGGTCGTCCACCTGGTCGCCCCAGACGTACAGACCGGCGGTCGGGACCCGGGCGCCGATCTCGACCAGGACCGGGCGCAGGTGCACCTCGACGGCGAGCGCGTGCCCGGGACCGCCGCCGGTCATGAGCGGCACGACGACGGGGACCGACCGGAGCTCGCCGTGCTCGAACTGGTCGAGGAACAGCTTGAGGAGACCGGTGTAGGCGGCCTTGTAGGTGGGCGACGCCACGACGACCACGGTGGCGTCGTGGACCGCGCGCTTGGCCGCCGCCACGGTGGGGTCGCCCCAGGCCAGGAGCGCGGGCCCGAGGGTGGCGAGGTCGATCACGTGCACGTCCGCCGCCTCGACCAGCTCGGCGAGTCGCCGTCCGAGTCGCTCCGCCACCTTGGCCGTGCGCGACCCGGCCTGGGGGTTGCCGACCACGACCACCACCGACCGGCTCTGCTGCTCTGTGCTCATGCGCGGCTGCCCTGTGCTCGTGCGCGGCTGCCCTGTGCTCGTACGCGCTGCTCCCGGGTCATGCGGCAGGACTACCGCTGCCACCGCCCCCGGGTCAACGGCCGAGCCGCCCCTACGATGCCCGGATGTCCAGCGTCCCGGAGCCAGCCCCCGCGCCCCGCTCGGACGTGCCGGGCAGCGCGGCCTGGTGGTCGGCGCTCCAGGAGCGCTCCGCGCGACGCCGTCCGCGGGCCGACGGCCTGACGCTGGAGCGGATCGTCGACGTGGCGATCGGGCTGGTGGACGCCCAGGGCCTGTCCGCGCTGACGGTCCGCGGTCTGGCGGAGGAGCTGGGGACGGGGAGTGCGTCGCTGTACCGGCACGTGGCGAGCCGCGAGGAGCTGCTCGTGCTCATGGTCGACCGGGTGATCGGCGAGGTGGACCTGCCGGCTGAGGACGTGGCCGGACGCGCCGGCGTCGAGCAGCTGGCGCACGAGCTGCGCCGCGTGCTGCTCGACCACGCGCAGCTCCTCCCGGCCCTGACCGCCGCGCCGTTGCTCGGGCCGAACGCGATCCGCGGCGTCGAGGTGGGGCTCCGGTGCATGTCGGCGGCCGGGTACTCCGACGACCTGGCGGTGCCGGCGGTCCTCGCGCTCATCGACTTCGTGCTCGGCACCGTCTACTTCGACACCAGCAGCGCCGGCCGCAGCTTCGCCGCAGGACAGGACGTGCGCAGCGGCGCCGCCCCGGCGGCGGACGAGGTGTTCGAGTTCGGCCTCCAGACCTTCCTGGCCGGCCTCGCCCAGCGCGTCCGCGGGAAATGCGATCACTGATCGCCTATGGTGGTCGGACACCCAACCGACCACGTGGAGGTCCCGGACGATGACGCAGCGACTGGAGCTCGGCGACCCGCAGTTCTGGCGGCGCTCGCTCGACGAGCGGATGGCGGACTTCGCCGCGCTCCGGGCCGAGTCGCCCTTCACCAAGGCGCAGTCCGACAACTTCCTCACCGGCGTGCCCGACGAGTGGTACGCGGTGACGCGGTACGCGGAGGTGGTGGAGATCAGCCGCCACCCGCAGGACTACTGCTCGGGCCAGGGCTCCATCTCGATCGCGGACATGCCCACCGATGCCATGGAGTTCTTCGGGTCGTTCATCACCATGGACGACCCCCGCCACGCCCGTCAGCGCGGGATCGTGGCCCGCTCGTTCACGCCCCGGGCCCTGCAGGGCGTCCTCGACTCCGTCGAGACCATCTGCACCGAGGTCATCGACGCCATGTGCGAGAAGGGCGAGGTGGACCTGGTCGAGGCGCTCTCGCAGCCGTTCCCGCTGCTGGTCATCTGCGACATGATGGGCATCCCCCGCAGCGAGTTCGGGACGGTGCTCGACGCCACCAACGTGATCCTGGGCGCCGGCGATCCCGAGATGATGGGCGGCAAGGACGACATCATCAGCGCCCTGTTCGAGGCCGGCGTCACGCTCACGACGCTCATGGGCGAGCTCGCCGAGCAGCGACGCAAGGACCCGCAGGACGACCTCACCTCCGCGCTGGTCCACAACGACCTGGGCGAGGACATGCTCGCCCCCGAGGAGATCGCGCCGTTCTTCATCCTGCTCGCGGTCGCCGGCAACGACACCACCCGGACCGCCACGAGCATCGGCATGCACCTGCTCGGCCAGCACCCGGGCCAGCGCCGCATCTGGCAGGACGACCTGGACGGCGTGACGCCGACCGCGGTCGAGGAGATCGTGCGGATGGCGTCGCCGGTGACGTTCATGCGCCGGACGGTCACGCACCCGCTCACGCTGTCGGGCCACGACTTCGACGAGGGCGACAAGCTCGTCCTCTTCTACGGTGCCGCCAACCGTGACCCGCTCGTGTTCGACGACCCCGAGCGCTTCGACGTGCTCCGCGACCCGAACCCGCACGTGGGCTTCGGCGGTCCCGGCCCGCACTTCTGCCTAGGTGCCCACCTGGCCCGCCGTGAGCTGTCGGTCGTGTTCCGTCAGCTGCTGACGCGCCTGCCCGACATCGAGGTCGTCGGCGAGCCGACCTACCTCGAGGCGGCCGGCGTGCCGCTGGTGGGTGGCATCAAGCGGCTGCCGGTCCGGTTCACGCCGACCGCGCCGGTCGGCGCGGCCTGAGCGTCCACAGGCTGCGACGCCGCGCTGCGCCGCCGCCCGGACGGCAGCTCTCCTTCGCAGGCGGTCTGCCTGACCACGGTCCCGCGCCTGCCCGGGCGGGCCGACTCCGTGCGCATCGCCGGACCGGCGCGGTTCGTTACGACCGGCCGCCGATCCGGTCGTTCTTTCGAGGTCACCCGTGGCCGGCGTGCTCAAGATCGGGATCCCCGGGTAGTAGCCGGACGTCCCCGCAGCGCACCGCACTGCGAAGAGAAGAAGGTGATCCCATGACCATCGGAGCTGCACTGCTCGTCATCGTCGTCGGCATCCTGATCGCGGCGTTCGCCAACGCCACGATCGGCGGCATCGTTGCGATCATCGGCGTGGTCGGACTGGTGATCGCGGTCCTCACGGGTTCCCGCGGTCGAGCGCGCGTCTGACGGTCCGGCGGACCGCCGGTGCTCCCGCAACGGCGCGGGAGGACCGGCGGCCGCGGGCCGTCGGTCCGGCGTCGCCCCCGGTACCGTGAGCGAGGAGCCCCACCGATCGGGCTCGTTCGAGGATGACGGCAGACGAGACGTTCGAGACGCTGCTCGCAGCGGTCCAGCGGGGTGATGAGGCGGCGGCTGCTGACCTCTACCGCCGGGTGCAGCCGCGCCTCGCCCGCTACCTGCGGTTCGAGGAACCCCAGGTCGCCGATGACCTGGCCGCCGAGGTGTGGGTGACGATCGCCGCCAAGCTCGCGACGTTCGAGGGCGACGAGGACGGCTTCCGCGCCCTCGCGTTCACCATCGCCCGGCGTCGCGTGATCGACCACCGTCGCCGCGGCGTGCGGCGCCGCACCTCTGCTGCAGCGCCCGAGACGTTCGCCGACCGCGTCGACGAGCACCACGGAGCCGACCCCTCGACGGCGCTGGACGCGCAGGAGGCGGTCGACCGCATCGTCGCCCTCCTCCCTCCCGCACAGGCCGAGGTCGTGCTCCTCCGGGTCGTTGCCGACCTGGACGCGGAGACCGTTGCCCGGATGGTCGGGCGCTCCGCCAACTGGGTCCGGGTCACCCAGCACCGCGCCCTCAGGAAGCTCGCCGAGCAGCTTCGCCGCCCGACGGACGTAACGCCGTGAGCGGCTGGAGCGATCCGGACGACGTGATGAGCACGTCTGCGCTGCCCGACGAGGTCGTCGAGGGTCTCCTCGACGGCACCCTCGCGGCCGAAGAGGCGCCGATCGGGTACGCAGAGGTCGCTTCGCTGCTCCGCGCCGCCAGGGGGGCACCGACCGCCGCCGAGCTGGAGGGCGCCGACGCGGCGATCGCCGCACTCCTGGCCGGGGCACGCACCAGCGACGCCGACACCGTCGAGCTCTCCGGCACCGCAGACCTCGCCGACACGGCGGAGGTCGCCGCGGTGGCAGCGCTGTCGGAGGCGACGGCGCTCGTTCCCGGCGGCACTGACGAGCTGTCCGCCCGACGCCGACGGCGCACGCTCGGTCGCCCGGCCAAGGGGGTGATCGCGGGCGTGGTGGTGGCGACCACCCTCGGTGGCGTGGCCGCCGCGGCGACCGGGCACCTGCCGATCCCTGGCGTGAGCAGCGACCCCACCACGACGAGCGTGCCGTCCACCGACGCCGGGACGCGGGGCGCGGACGACGCCGGGCGCGACGACGTCGACCCAGCACGCGGACGCCGGTCGACCACGTCGGTCGCCCCGGACC
>JAEXGP010000070.1 GCA_023450775.1 Actinomycetes bacterium
ACCGGGTCGGCGACCACGTCGACGCCCTGGCCCGGCACGGGCTCGTCCCCGACGTGGTGCTCTACGACCCGTCGACCATCCAGGGGGCCGACGACGTGGCCGGCGCCCGCCCGGCGTCGATCGCACGCCCGTCGGGCCTGGCCCACGATCCGGCGCTGCTCGGCATGGCGCTCGCCGACGTGCTCGCCACCGCCGGCTGACGCGCCGGTCGACCGCGGATGGGGCGCTGCAGCGGGTCTCGGGGGTGGCGATTGGCACCTTTCGGTCTGCCGTGCTCGCATAGGGGGCGCGTCGCCGCAACGGGGCGGGGACCCGGATCTGACACCAAGCAGACCGCCAGCCACACCTGAGACGAGGGACTGACATGACCGTGCGCGTGGGGATCAACGGCTTCGGCCGCATCGGCCGCAACTTCTTCCGGGCCGCCAAGGCTCGGGGTGCCGACATCGACTTCGTGGCCGTGAACGACCTGGGTTCGCTGGACCAGATGGCGCACCTGCTGAAGCGCGACTCGGTCGCCGGCACGTTCCCCGGTGAGGTCAAGGAGGTCGAGGGCGGCATCGACGTCGACGGCGACGTCCTCAAGGTCGTCCAGCACCGCAACCCGGCCGAGATCCCCTGGGGTGAGCTCGGCGTCGACGTCGTCATCGAGTCGACCGGCATCTTCACCGACCGGGACAAGGCCGCTGCCCACCTGGAGGGCGGCGCTCCCCGGGTCATCGTCTCGGCCCCGTCCGGCGGCGCCGACGCCACGTTCGTCATGGGCGTCAACGACGACACCTTCGACCCCGAGAAGCACATCGTCGTCTCGAACGCCTCCTGCACGACCAACTGCTTCGTGCCGCTGATCAAGGTCCTGGACGACGCGTTCGGCGTCGAGAAGGGCCTGATGAACACGATCCACGCCTACACCGGCGACCAGATGCTGGTGGACGGCCCGCACAAGGACCTGCGCCGGGCCCGCGCCGCGGCGATCAACATCGTCCCGACGTCGACCGGCGCCGCCCGTGCGACCTCGCTGGTGCTCGAGTCGATGAAGGGCCGCCTGGACGGCACCTCGCTGCGTGTCCCGGTCCCGACCGGCTCGATCACCGACTTCACCGGCGTCCTCAACCAGGAGGTCACGGTCGAGCAGGTGAACGAGGCGTTCAAGGCCGCCGCGTCGGAGGGTCGCCTCAAGGGCATCCTGCAGTACACCGACGAGCCGATCGTCAGCTCCGACATCGTGGGCTCGCCCTACAGCTCGATCTTCGACTCGGGCCTCACGATGGCCATGGGCAACATGGTCAAGGTCCTGTCCTGGTACGACAACGAGGCGGGCTACTCGAACCGCCTGGTCGACCTGGCCCAGATCGTCGGCGCCGCCAACCACTGATCGCCAACCACTGATCGCACAGGCCCACCGCGATTCTGACCACCGAGAACGCTGCCATTCCACGTTCCTGGTGGTCAGAATCCGGGCGGTCGGGCCGGCGAGGGGAGAACGATGAAGTTCGGAGTGCCCGAGCTCGAGGACCTCGGCGACGTCGAGGGGAAGTCGGTCCTGGTGCGGGCGGACTTCAACGTCCCGCTGAAGGACGGCGAGATCACCGACGACCTGCGGATCCGCGCCGCGCTGCCCACGCTGCAGTGGCTGCTCGACCGCGGCGCGTCGGTCACCGCCTGCACGCACCTGGGCCGCCCCAAGGGCGAGCCCGACCCGAAGTACTCGGTGGAGCCGGTGCGCGAGCGCCTGGCCGAGCTGGCGCCGGGCGTGGAGCTGCTGGAGAACCTGCGGTTCAACCCGGGTGAGACCGGCAACGACCCGGCGTTCGTGGCCGAGCTGTGCGAGGGCCACGACCTCTACGTGAACGACGCGTTCGGTGCGTCGCACCGGGCCCACGCGTCGATCGTCGGCCCGCCCACCCTGCTGCCGTCGGCGGCCGGTCGGCTGCTGGCCAAGGAGGTCGAGGTGCTCCTCGGCGTCCGCGAGCACCCGGGCCGTCCCTTCACCGCCATCACAGGTGGGTCCAAGGTGAGCGACAAGCTCGGCGTGCTGACCGCCCTGCTCGACATCGCCGACGACATCATCATCGGCGGCGGCATGTGCTTCACGTTCTTCGGGGCCATGGGCCACTCGATCGGCAGCTCGCTCTTCGAGGAGGACCAGGTGGAGAACTGCGCCAAGCTGCTCGATGAGCACGGTGACCGCCTGCACCTGCCCGAGGACGTCGTGGGCCTGGGCCCGGGCGGCAAGATCGGCGACCCGTCGGCCGGCGGCGAGGTCCGCAACTTCGGCCGCTCGCTGCCCGACGGCTGGATGGGTCTCGACATCGGTCCCGGTGCCGCGGCCGCGTTCGGCGACGTCATCCTCGAGTCCCGCACCGTGCTGTGGAACGGCCCGATGGGCGTGTTCGAGGACCAGCGCTTCGAGGCCGGCACCCGCGCCGTCGCCCAGGCCGTGGCCGAGTGCCGCGGCTTCACGGTCATCGGCGGCGGCGACTCCGCCGCGGCGGTCGCCCAGTTCGGCCTAGCCGACGAGGTCGACCACATCTCCACCGGCGGCGGCGCCTCGCTGGAGCTCATCGAGCAGGGCGACCTGCCCGGTCTCGAGGCTCTGCGCCACGCACCGAACGTCGCGGGCTGAGCCGGCGCCAGCCAGCCAGCAGCCTGCCAGCACCCAGCAACCGCACGCACCCAGCAACCGCACGCACCACACGCACTCGAACGACACGGGGGATCCCATGGCCGCCAGCCGCAAGCCGATCATCAGCGGCAACTGGAAGATGCACAAGAACCACTTCGAGGCGATCCAGGCCGTGCAGAAGCTGCACTACCGCCTCGACGGTGACGACCACGACAGCGTGATCGTCACGGTGCACCCGCCGTTCACCGACCTCCGCTCCATCCAGACGCTGATCGAGGCGGATCGGATGAAGATCGAGCTCGGCGCCCAGAACTGCCACTGGGAGGACCAGGGTGCGTTCACCGGCGAGGTGGCCCCGCCCATGCTCGCCAAGCTCGACGTCGCCTACGTGATCGTCGGGCACTCCGAGCGGCGCCAGTACTTCGGCGAGACCGACGAGACCGTCAACCTCAAGGTCAAGGCCGTGCAGAAGGCGGGGATGGTCCCGATCATGTGCTGCGGCGAGACGCTCGAGCAGCGTGAGGCGGGCGAGGCCGAGTCGTGGGTCGAGGGCCAGATCCGCAACGGCCTGGCCGGGCTCGGCGGCGACAAGGTGGGTGCCCTCGTGATCGCCTACGAGCCGATCTGGGCGATCGGCACCGGCAAGACCGCCACGTCCGAGGACGCGCAGGCCATGTGCGGCCACATCCGCTCGGTGGTCAAGGACGCCTTCGGCGACGACGCGGCGGCCAAGGTGCGCATCCAGTACGGCGGCTCGGTGAAGCCGGGCAACATCGCCGAGCTCATGTCACAGGCGGACATCGATGGTGCCCTGGTGGGCGGCGCCAGCCTGGAGCCCGACGAGTTCGCGGCCATCGTTCAGTACCGGAACCACTGAGCGGGTATCCTCGAACGCCGTGGACATCGTCGAGATCATCCTGTGGGTCCTGCAGATCGGGCTGGGAGTCGGGCTGATCTTCCTGGTGCTCATCCACTCGGGCAAGGGCGGCGGCCTCTCCGACATGTTCGGTGGTGGCCTGGGCGCCTCGGCCGCCGGGTCGACCGTGATGGAGAAGAACCTGGACCGGATCACCGTGGTGATCGGCCTGCTGTTCGGCTTCAACACGCTCCTCATGGCGCTGGTGATCGACCCCAAGTGAGGTCGTCGCGCCGCGGGTTCACCCCGGCGCACCGCTCCTGAGCTGACGTTCCCGCCGGTGCCGTCGCACGGTGCCGACCACGTCGCCCACGGCGGAGCCGATCAACGCGCCGACGACCACGTCGCCGGGGAAGTGCACGCCCGTGTGCACCCGTGACCACGCGACCGCACCGGCCAGGAAGTGGACCGGGAAGGCGACCCACGTGAGCTCGCCGCTCATGGCGTTGGCGAAGGCGAACGCGGAGGCGGAGTGCCCCGATGGGAACGACGGCGACGTCGGCAGCGGCACCTGACGACCGGCGATCACCTCGAAGTGGTCCCGGTCGGGGCGGCCGCGGGGAAGCAGGCGCTTGAGCGGCTGGTTCACGAGCAGGCTGGTGAGGCCGATGGCGATCACGCCGTCGACCGCCGCCTGGCGCCCCCGGCGACCGCCGAACAGCGCCGTGGCGCCGGCGATGCCGATCCAGAGCTTGGAATGGTCGGCGGCCATGGTGAGCTTGCGGAGGGCGTTGTCGAGGGTCGGGGTCGACACGCCGGCGACGGCGCCGTACACGGCGAGGTCCATGGCCTCGAGGTCCTCGACGACCGCCTTGGCCCACTCGACGTCGTGATCGTCCACGAAGGCCTGGAGTCGACCGATCAGGCCGGTACTGTCCACGTCGAGTACCTGGGGATCGGGGAAGGTCGGGCCATCGACGGGCGGCCCGCTCGGCGAGGAGGTCATGGCGAGAGTGTCCCACGCACCACCACTCGACACACCTGACCCTGCGGATGCCCGTGCCGGCATCGGCAGCGTCCCGGTGCACGCCCGACTGCTCGCGGTCGGGTGCCTGGTGGCCGTGCCGCTGGGGCTCGCATCAGCGCTCTACGGGTTCGTCCGGGGTCTGCCCGACCTGCTGGTGGGTGTGGTCCTGGTGGCGCTCGCCGCCGGCTCGGTGTGGATGGCGCTCGGGCGCCGGCGAGTCGGCCGGATCGTGTTCCTGCTGTTCGCCGTCGCGTTCCTGGGCGTGGCGGTGTGGTCCGTCTACGACACCGGCCGGCAGGTGTTCTGGATCATCCTCGGCGCGCTCCTGCTGCTCGCCGGCGGTGCGGCGGGTCGGACGGCGCTGCTGGCCTCGCCGCGCCCGGCGCGCCACCACCTCCACCGGCCCCGGACCCGACCGCGTAAGGCCGTGTTGTTCGTGAACCCGCACTCCGGTGACGGGACGGCGGAGCGGGTCGGTCTGGTCGCCGCCGCTCGCGCCGCCGGGCTCGAGGTGCACGAGCTGCAGAAGGGCGACGACCTCACGGGCATGGCTCGTGCCGCTGCCGAGGCGGGTGCCGACTGCCTGGGTGCCGCCGGCGGCGACGGCACGCAGGCCCAGGTGGCGCTGGTGTGCATCGAGCGGCAGCTGCCGTTCGTCTGCATTCCCGCGGGCACGCGCAACCACTTCGCCCTCGATCTGGGCCTCGACCGCAACGACCCGCTGGGTGGGCTCAGCGCGTTCGGCGACGCGTACACCAAGCGCATCGACGTGGGCGACGTGAACGGCGACATGTTCCTCAACAACGTGTCGATCGGCGCGTACGGCGAGGTGGTGGCCGAGGAGCAGTACCGGGAGAACAAGATCGGCACCGCGCTGGCCAAGCTGCCGACGCTGATCGGTCCCGAGGCCGAGCCGCTCGACCTGCGCTTCACCGACGGCGACGGCGAACACCACGACTCGGCGCTCGTGCTGCACGTCTCGAACAACTCGTACGAGCTCACGCCACGGCCAGGGTTCGGCAGCCGACCGACTCTCAGCGACGGCAAGCTCGGCATCGTCGCCGTGGTGCACTCCACGGGTCTGACCGGGCCGCTGCGGGTGCTGCGGTGGGAGGCTCCGACGTTCACGATCGAGTCGGGTGACGAGGTGCTGGGCGGTCTCGACGGCGAGGCTCGCTCGTTCCCGCCACCGGTGGAGTTCCGGATCAAGCCGTCGGTGCTGACCGTGCGGATCCCGCTCGACGCCGTCGGCGTCTCGCCGGCTGCGCTGCGGCCCCGGCTGACGCGCAGGACGTTCGACCGCATGGTGGCGGTGGCGGCGGGCAAGCCTCCGCCGGTGTGAGGCCCGGCGCCTCGGGCTGATCTTGTGCGGCATACGCCCGTAGCGGGCGCCTCTCGCACACGTTCCGTGGGGGCCGTCGAACTTGTGCGGCCTGCGCCCGTGGCGGGCGCCTCTCGCACACGTTCTGTCGGGGCCGTCGAACTTGTGCGGCATACGCCCGTGGCGGGCGCCTCTCGCACACGTTTCGTGGGCGCGTCGAACTTGCACGGCATACGCCCGTGGCGGGGACCCCTCGCACACGTTCCGTGGGGGCCGTCGGACTTGTGCGGCATACGCCCATGGCGGGCGCCTCTCGCACACGTTCCGTGGGGGGCCGTCGGACTTGTGCGGCATACGCCCGCGGTGGGCGCCTCTCGCACACGTTCCGTGGGGGCCGTCGGACTTGTGCGGCAGACGCCCGCGGTGGGCGCCTCTCGCACACGTTCCGTGGGGGCCGTCGAACTTGTACGGCATACGCCCGTGGCGGGCGCATCTCGCACATGTTCTGTCGGGGTCGTCGAACTTGTGCGGCCTACGCCTGTGGCGGGCGCTTTACGTACAAGATCGAACCGCGACGAGGGAGTCCGTGACTCCTGGCGGTGGATTCCGGGTCGAGCGCGGACCGCGCTAGAGTCCTTCGCTGCCCCGCCCGCAGGCGGGGTCCACGTCGGAGTGGCGGAATTGGCAGACGCGCTAGCTTGAGGGGCTAGTGCCCTTAGGGGCGTGGGGGTTCAAGTCCCCCCTCCGACACCAACCCTAAGTACATGGGGTGATCCGGCGCCGACGTGCACGGCTTTCCGGTCCGGGTGGTAGGTCAGGGTGACGCCGAGGGCGTCGTAGACGGCCCGCCGTTCGTTGGGTTCGGCGCTGTCGAGCGCCGCAGAGATGCCCTGCAGTTGCTCGACGATCTCGCGCACTCCGTGCGCCGTGACCGGCGCAACGGTCCGCTGGGTCGGCCTGGTCAGGCGCTGCAGACGGTTGCGTTCGCGTTCGGCTTCGGCGATCCACTCGCCGATGACGGCGATGTCGTCGCGCTCCTCGAGCAGCCGGCGGTACTTGCTGAGCTT
>JAEXGP010000085.1 GCA_023450775.1 Actinomycetes bacterium
GCCACCCCACGTCCCCCAGGGCCAGGGCGAAGGACCCGCCGGCGCGCCCCGCACCGACGATCCGGACCCGTCGCCCCTCAGCCACGGCACCCACCGCACGTTCTGTCGTGCGGAACCGGAGCGATCCTTCTGGTTCCGCACGACAGAACCGGTGGGCGGACGCGGCGGGCCACGGTGCTCAGAGGTCCTCGACGCGGCGGACGGTGCCGTCCGCCAGCTGCAGGTCCCGCTCGTCCACCAGCTCGGGCGCCAGGTCCCGCAGCGGTGCGAGCACGAACCGGCGCTCCTTCCACCGGGGGTGCGGGATCGTGAGCGCCTCGTCGTCCATCTCGACGCCGTCCATCCAGACGATGTCGACGTCGAGCGTGCGCGGCCCCCAGCGCTCGGCCCGGACCCGCTGCGCGTTGGCCTCGATGCGGTGGCAGATCGACAGCAGCGCCCGCGGCGCGATCGCGGTGTGCAGCTCGACGACGATGTTCAGGTACTGGTCCTGGCCGCCCGGGCCCCCGACGGGGTCGGTCTCGTACACCGGCGACACGGCGACGACGTCGGGCAGCGAGTCGACCGCGTCGGTGAGGTGCTGGCGCCGGTCGCCCAGGTTCGAGCCGATCGACAGGAAGGTGCGGACGGGGGACGCGTTCACGGGAGCGGTCATCCGGCCGCGGGGTCGGTCAGCACGGCCCGGGTGCGGTGCACGCGCACGCCGCTCGTGGCCAGGTCGTGGGGCACCGGCGGGCGCAGCTTGCGGAGCTGCACGGTGACGCCGTCGATGCGGGGGTCCACCCGCAGCACCGCCTCGGCGACCACGGCCACCAGCCGCTCGAGCAGCAGCGGCCGGGCGGTCGCGACGGTCGTGGCGACCACGTCGCAGATCGCTCCGTAGTCGACGCTGTCGGCGAGGTCGTCGGAGATGCCCGCGGCGGTCAGGTCGACCTCCACGTCGAGGTCGACCTCCAGCGGCTGGGCGCGCTCGCGCTCCTCGGGGAGCAGCCCCACGACGGCCGTGAGGCGCAGGCCGCGGAGCTCGATCTGGTCCGTCACGTCGGTTCCTCCGCCGAGGTGTGGGGGTGCGGCCCGGCGCTCAGGCCCGGTCGGCGACCAGGCGGGCGGCCTCGTTGACCACCGTCCGGCCGTCGGCGTCGAGCTGGCGGCCGGTGAGCCGCTCGATCAGCGTGATCGCGTGCGGTGGCTCGGGGACCATGCCCGACCACACCAGGTACCCGGCCATGAGGCCGATCAGGCGGTCCGACAGCTCGTCCGCGTGGACGATCACCCGCTTGCGGGCGCCGAGCAGCTGGCGCAGCCCGCCGTAGGTGCGATCCAGGTAGCGGACCAGCTCCTCTGCGGAGGGGAACGGCCAGTGCAGCCAGGTCACGCCCATCTCGTCGTAGTTGTGGAGGTTGTGCGGGGCCGGCGAGACCGACACGACCAGGTCGAAGCCCTGCTCGCGGATCCAGATGATCTCCTCCTGGCGACGCACCTTGCGATGGTTCGCCCCGAAGCCGCCCGGCCGCTCGCACACGGCGAGCTGGTCCTGGATGATCCAGTTGAAGTGCCGCGGCTTGATGCCCTGTGCCCACTTGCCCTTGGCTGCCACCTGCACCTCCTCGGTTCGTCGATCCGGTCCTGGACGTCGGCGCCCGAGCTGGTCACCGTGGTCGGCCGCGGTCCGTTCCGCTGCTCTCAGGATGCCGCACGCGCGGCTCGCGCCGCTGCGGCGATCGCGACGGACTCCACCGTCGCCCCGACATCATGGACCCGCACCATGCGGGCCCCCAGGATCATGGCCCAGGTCGCCGTGCTCAGCGAACCGGCCAACCGGTCGCCGACGCCCACCGGCTCCGTTCCCTCCAGGACGGCGTCGCCACCCGCAGGGCCCGGATGCGGCGGCATTCCGGCGTCCGAGCGGGCCAGGAGCACACCCAGCGACCGCTTGCGGCTGGTCCCGACGACGACCGGTGTGCCGTCCGCCACCAGCTCCTCGAGACGGCCCAGGAGGGCCAGGTTGTGCGCGACCGTCTTGCCGAAGCCGATGCCGGGATCCACCCAGATCTCGGGCACGCCCGCGGCCCGCGCCACCCGCACCTTCTCCCCCAGGAACTCGCCGACGTCGGCCACCACGTCGTCGTAGCGGGGCGAGGCCTGCATGGTCCGGGGGTCGCCGAGCATGTGCATGGCGACCCACCCGACGCCCAGCTCCGCCGCCACCTCCCACAGGCCGGCGCTCACGTCGTTCAGCAACGTCGCCCCGCACGCCACTGCGGCGCGCGCCGTGCCGGGGTTGCGGGTGTCGACCGAGATCCGCACGCCGACCTGGTGGCACGGCGCGGCGATCGCCTCGAGCACGGGCAGCACCCGGGCCTGCTCCCCTGCCGGGTCGACCGGCTCGGCTCCCGGCCGCGTGGACTCGCCGCCCACGTCGACCACGTCGACGCCCTCGGCGATCATCGTCCGCACGCGCGCCACCGCCTGCTGCACGCCGTGGTGGAGTCCGCCGTCGGAGAACGAGTCGGGCGTGACGTTGAGGACGCCCATGACCAGCGGCCGGGCGGCTGCGCTCAACGGCGACGGCCCGATTCGACGAACTGCATGGCCTCCATGCGGGCCGAGACGTCGTCGCGGAACACGCCCCGCACGGCCGAGGTCACCGTGGACGTGCCGGGCGTGCGGATCCCCCGCATGGCCATGCAGAGGTGCTCGGCCTCGATCACGACCAGCACGCCTCGCGGCTGGAGCGTCGCTTCGATGGCGTCCGCGACCTGCGTGGTCAGGCGCTCCTGCACCTGGGGGCGGCGGGCGTAGCCGTCGACCAGGCGGGCCACCTTGGACAGGCCGGTGACCCGACCGTCGACGTTCGGGATGTACGCCACGTGGGCGTGCCCCGAGAACGGGACCAGGTGGTGCTCGCACAGCGAGTACAGCGGGATGTCCCGCACCATGATCATCTCGTCGTGACCGGCGTCGAACGTCACCTTGAGGTGCCGGGCCGGGTCCTCGTGCAGACCGGCGCACGTCTCGGCGTACATGCGGGCGACGCGGGCCGGCGTGTCGTGCAGGCCGTCGCGGTCGGGGTCCTCGCCGATGGCCTCGAGGATCTCCCGCACGGCCTTGGCCACGCGCTCCTGGTCGACCGCGGACGCCAACGGCGGGCCGGGCTCCGGGTCGAGCGAGTTGAGGTCGTCCAGGGTGGTCATGCGTCTCCAACGGCGGCCAGGAGTGCCGCCAGCTCTTCGTCCGCCACCGTCTCCTGCTCGAGCAGGGTCGCGGCCAGTCGGTCCAGGCCTGCACGGTGCGACTCGAGGATACGACGCGCCCGGTCATGTGCTTCCTCGAGCAGCCGTGACACCTCCTCGTCCACACGGGCGGCCACCTCGTCGCCGTGATCCGCGGCGCGACCGTGGTCGAGGCCGAGGAACGGCTCGCCGTCGCGTGCGACGAAGCGCCGCGGCCCGAGCTTGTCGCTCATGCCGTACTCCGTGACCATGGCGCGGGCCAGGCGCGTGGCCCGGTCGATGTCGTCGGCCGCACCGGTCGTGAGCTCGCCGAAGACCGCCTCCTCCGCGGCACGGCCGGCGAGCGCCACGGCGAGCTGGTCCGACAGCTGTGCGCGGCTGTGCAGGTGCCGGTCCTGCTCGGGAAGGAGCACCGTGTAGCCCAGCGCCGCGCCCCGGGAGACGATCGAGACCTTGTGGACGTCGTCCGCGTGCGGCAACAGGTGGCTGACGATCGCGTGGCCCGACTCGTGCACCGCCACGATCCGGCGCTCCTCGGGCGACAGGATGCGGCTGCGTTCCGGACCGGCGAGCACCCGCTCGACCGCCGCGGACAGGTCGGTCGCCGTGATGCGGTCACCGCCGCGCCGCGCCGCGAGCAGCGCGCCCTCGTTCACCAGGTTGGCCAGGTCCGCACCGGAGAAGCCCGGCGTGCGCCGAGCGAGCACGCGGGGATCCACGTCGTCCGCGGTGGGCTTGCCGCGCAGGTGCACGGCCAACACGGCGGCGCGGCCCGCCACGTCGGGCGTGTCGACCACGACCTGGCGGTCGAAGCGGCCCGGGCGCAGCAGCGCGGGGTCCAGGATGTCGGGACGGTTGGTCGCTGCGATCAGCACCACGCCGTCGGTCTGGGCGAAGCCGTCCATCTCCACGAGCAGCTGGTTGAGGGTCTGCTCGCGCTCGTCGTGCCCGCCTCCCACGCCGGCGCCACGGTGGCGGCCGACCGCGTCGATCTCGTCGACGAAGACGATCGCCGGCGCCTGGTTCACCGCCTGGCGGAACAGGTCCCGCACGCGGCTGGCGCCCACGCCCACGAACATCTCCACGAAGTCGGACCCGGAGAGGCTCAGGAACGGCACACCGGCCTCGCCGGCCACCGCGCGGGCGACCAGCGTCTTGCCCGTGCCCGGCGGCCCCACGAGCAGCACGCCCTTGGGGATGCGGGCGCCGAGGCGCTGGAACCGCTCGGGGTCGCGCAGGTACTCGACCACCTCTCGCAGCTCGAGCACGGCCTCGTCCGCCCCGGCCACGTCCTCGAACGTCACCGCGCCGGCCCGATCCGCCTCGGAGGTGCGGGCCCGGCCGAACTTGAGCGCCCTGCCGCCGCGCTGCATCTGCAGCACGAACCACACGAACACGCCCACGATCAGGAACGTGGGCAGCAGGCCGAACACGATGTCGGACCAGATGTCGCCGTCGGAGTTGTCGGCGTCGGCCTCGACGTCATGGACCAGCAGCTGCTGGGTCAGGCGCTCGCCGTAGGCCTCGGGGAAGACCGTGCGGTACCGGGTGCCGTCGGTCAGCTCGCCCTCGACCGTCGACGACGAGTTCACGATCGTCGCGGTCCGCACCTGATCGTCCTGCAGTCGCTCCTCGAACTGGTCGAGGCGGAGCTCCTCGGGGGATTCGGACCGGCTGAGGAACCCCCACACGAGGGCGGCGACCGCCACGACCACGATCACCGCGGCGATGGCCCAGCTGCGGGTGGAGTTGCGGCGCCGCGACGACCCGGACCGGCGACCCTTCGAGGTCGGCGGATCGGGGGTGCGGTCGACCGCCGGCCCGGGCTCGGGGGGCGGTGCCGATGCGGGCGGCTCGGGTGCGGTCACCGGCGGTCAGGCTACCGACGGGGCTCCCCTTCTCCCACCGGCCCTCGCCCACGGTCGGCCGCCTGCTGTTCCCTCGTCCGGACCCGCCGTCGGGCCGGCGCGGGAGCTCGGGTCCGGACGCGCTGGCGGCCCGGACTCTCTGGATAGCATCGGCGGCGACCGACCGGGCGACCGTGCCGCGG
>JAEXGP010000096.1 GCA_023450775.1 Actinomycetes bacterium
GGTCGACCGTGGCGATGGGCGTGAGCGGGCGGTCGAGGTCGGCGGCCCGCAGCTCCACGTCGGTGCCCTGTGCGGTCACGGTCCGCACCCGTACGGCGCCGCCCTTGCGGAACGCCACCGACAGGACGAGCAGGATGCGCCGTCCGTCCCTGGTGGGGCGCTCGATCACGTCGCCCGGCCGCAGCGCGGCCAACGACGCCTCGACCAGCGCCCGCCGGTCGCCGCGCCGGGGTCGGGTGGCGGCGAGCTCGTCGAGCGCGGCCACGTAGGAGGCCACCTGCTCGTCCTGCTCGCCGTCGGGCGGTCCGCCCAACAGGTCGAGCTCACCGGTGATGCGGTCGACCCGCGTCTGCAGCTGGACCGCCGCCCGGTCCGCCTGGAACTGGGCGAACGAGCGGGCGAGCACGGAGTGCGCCACCTCGCGGTCGTAGCGGTGCACCAGGTTCGCGGCCATGTTGTAGGTCGGCCGGAACGCCGACGCGAGGGGGAACTCGCGGCTGGCGGCGAGCCGGGCGATCTGGGCGAAGTTGACGAACGGCGACCAGAGCACGACCGCCGTGCCCTGGTCGTCGATGCCGCGCCGTCCGGCCCGCCCGGTCAGCTGCGTGAACTGCGCCGGCGTCAGGAACTCGTGGGACTCGCCGTTGTACTTGGTGAGCTTCTCGATCACGACCGACCGGGCGGGCATGTTGATGCCGAGCGCCAGGGTCTCGGTGGCGAACACCACCTTGATGAGCCCCTCGGCGAAGCAGTCCTCGACCGCCTCGCGGAACGCGGGGATCATCCCGGCGTGGTGCGCGGCGACGCCCGCCTCGAGCGTGGCGAGCCACTGGTCGTAGCCGAGCACGTCGAGATCGCCGTCGCTCAGGCTGGCGACGCGCTCCTCGGCCAGCGCTCGGATGCGTGAGCGCTCCACGCCGTCGGTCAGGCGCAGCCCGGCCTCCAGGCAGTGGTTCGCCGCGTCGGTGCAGGCGGCCCGGCTGAAGATGAAGTAGATCGCCGGCAGCAGGTCCTCGTCGTCCAGGCGCTCGGCCACCTCCAGGCGCCGGGGCGTGCGGAAGCGGCTCCGGTAGCGGGCCGGACCGTGCCGGCCCGGCCGGCCCTGACGGGGCCCGCCGGGGCGTGCCCGATCCGCGTCGAACCGGTCGCCCTCGGGGTTCGGCCGTCCGTCGACCAGCACCGGCAGCAGGTGGTCGCGCTCCGACGAGCGGTCGCCGACCATGTAGAGGCTGTCCAGCCGGATCGGCCGCACGTGCTCCAGCACCGTGTCGGTCGGACCGCGCAGCTCGGTGATCCACTCCCCCAGCTCCGCGGCGTTCGACACGGTCGCAGACAGGCACACGAAGCGCACCGACGCCGGCGTGTGGATCAGCACCTCCTCCCACACCGGACCGCGGTACGCGTCCTGGAGGAAGTGCACCTCGTCGAGCACCACCCACTGCAGGCCCTGCAGCGCCGGCGACCCGGCGTAGACCATGTTGCGCAGCACCTCGGTGGTCATCACGACGACCGGGGCGCCGGCGTTCACCGCGTGGTCGCCGGTCAGCAGCCCGACGCGTTCGGGGCCGAGCTCGGAGACGAGGTCCGCGTACTTCTGGTTCGAGAGCGCCTTGATCGGCGCCGTGTAGAACGCCTTGCCGCCGTCGCGCAGCGCCAGGGCGACCGCGTGCTCGCCCACCACCGTCTTGCCGGACCCGGTCGGTGCCGACACGAGCACGTTCCGACCGGCGTCGAGACCGGCGATCGCCTCCTGCTGGAAGCGGTCGAGCGGGAAGTCGTGGGCGAAGGGCCCGGTCAGGACCCGTCTCCCGCGTCGGTCGGCGGGTCCTCCGCGGCGGCCCCGGCCTGCTCCTCATGGCGCCGGGCCTTGGCCGCACGCCGTTCACGCTGCTCCTCGGCCTCGCGGCGGGCCTTCTTCCGCTTGCGGCGGTTCCACAGCTTCCCGATCCAGATGCTGATCGCGTAGAAGAGCCACATCGGGATGGCCAGGGCGAACATGGAGATCGGGTCGCCGCTGGGCGTGATGCCCGCCGCGATCAGCGAGATGAGGACGATCGCCTGGCGCCACCACGACGCCAGGCGCTCCGGCGTCACCACACCGATCATCTGCAGCGCGACGACGACCACCGGGAACTGGAAGCCGATCCCGAAGGCCAACATCATGAACAGCGCCAGCTTGACGAAGTTCTCGATGCCGGAGCGGATCTCGACGTCCTCGCCGCCGATGCTGACGAGGAAGCTGACGGCCTGGGTCAACGTGATGTACGCCGTCGCCGCACCTGCGGCGAACAGGCCGGTCGCCGACACGGTGAACGCCAGGGCGTAGCGGCGCTCCTTCTTGTAGAGGCCGGGGGCGATGAACCGCCACAGCTGCCACACGATGACCGGCATGGCGAGGAACAACGCGCCGTACCCCGCGATGCGGAGGCGGAGCGTGAACGGCGCCAGGAGGTTGGTCTCCAGGAACTTGCAGCTGGTCTCGGGATCGATCCCCTTCAGCGCGTCGCAGTAGGGGGCGTTGAGGATGTCGACCAACCACGGGTACAGGAACCACGCCGGGATCAGCATCACCACGACGGTGCCGACGCAGATCAGCAGTCGCGTCCGCAGCTCCCGCAGGTGGTCCCCGAGCGCCATCGAGGCGCCCTCACGCTCTGCTCCCTTCAGGACGGCCACGGTCAGGCGGTCTCCCGCTCCTCCGGCGCGACGGGGGCGTCGTCGACGGGAGCCCCGTCGGCGGCGATGGGAGCGCCATCGGCAGGAGCGCCGGCGGCAGGAGCATCAGCCACGGGGGCGCCGGCGGCAGGAGCATCGGCCGCGGGAGCGTCGGCCGCGACCGCGTCGGTCGAGGCCGCGTCGTCCGGGACCGCGTCGTCCGGCGCGGTGTCGGTCGGCGTCGTGCTGTCCGCAGCCGCAGCGGCCTTCGCCGCGTCGATCGACGCCTGCTCGGCCTTGGCCCGCTCGTCGGCCTCGGCCTCGAGCGCGTACTCGGCCAGCTTCTGACGGGGCCGGGCGGCGAAGTCGCCCAGCTCCTTGAGCGGCTGCATGGCCGGGTCGTCCATCACGCCCTGCACCTGGCCCTGGAGACCCGAGGTCATGGTGCGGAACTTGGCGATCATCTTGCCCGCGCTCTTGGCCATCTCGGGGATCCGCTCGGGGCCCAGCACGACCAGCGCGAGGATGATGATGACGATCAGCTCACCGCCACCGAAGTTCTGGATCATCGGGCAGGGCCGACCCGGGACATGGCCCACAGCGTACCGGGCGCCGTCCGCGGTCCCGGAACGGGGCCCGTGTGTCCTGTGACGCCGCCGGGCTCGACGGCGGGCTGTCGGCGTGGCGCCGGCTCGGGCCGAGCGGCCCGCGACGGTCGGACTCAGCCGTCCTTGGTGGTGGTGAGGGCGGCGAACCAGTCGGGGGTGGCGAGCAGGTCGTGGAAGTCGAGCACGTCGTCGTGGGTGATCGGATCACCGCCGCGGCGCTCGGACAGCTCGGCGGGCATGTGCCACTCGGTGCAGTGCACCCCGGCGGCGAGGAGCACGTCGACCACGTGCTGCTCGGCGGGCCGGACCTCGATCATCCGGCACACGGGGCAGCGGAAGAGGTAGGTCGCCGACTCGTCGTCACGGCACTGCCGGACCCGCAGGTCGCGTGAACGCAGCTCCACGTCGCCGCAGTCGCTGCATGTCGCTCGGATGAGTGCCATCGGGGTGTCTCCTCTTCAGGTGCTCCACCTCTCTTCGGTCCGGACCCCGGACGGGTTGACATTTCCGGCGCCGGATCTTTCGATGACCTTCGGTCAACGACGTGGCACCCGGGACCGGTAGCGGCCCGCCCTGCGGTCCCGAGGTCGCAGGAGCGCTGCCCGGCGGACGCCCTGCCCCGTCGGCGTCGGTGCAGCTGCGCAGTTGCCAGAATGGCGGCGGATGACCGAACGACTCCCCTCCCTGAGGGTGCCGCCGATCCTCTTCGCCCACCGCGGCGCTCGGGCGCACGCGCCCGAGAACACGATCGAAGCCTTCACGCTGGCACTCCGCCTGGGTGCCTCCGGCCTGGAGAGCGACGTCTGGATCACCTCCGACGGCGCGGCCGTCCTGGACCACGACGGGCTCATCCGGCGGGGACTGCGGCGGACGCCGGTCGGCGAGCTGGCGCGCGCCGACCTCCCCGGTCAGATCCCGACGCTGGCGGACCTCTACGAGGCGTGCGGCACCGACTTCGAGCTCTCCCTCGACGTGAAGGATCCCGAGGCGCTCGACGAGGTGCTGAGGGTCGCCCGGACGGCCGGCGCATCGGATCGCCTCTGGCTGTGCCACCCCGACCTGGACCTCCTGGCGTCGTGGCGCGACCGGTCCGAGGCGGTCCACCTGGTCCACTCGACGCGTCTCGCATCGATCGGCAAGCCCGAGCCGCACGCGGCCCGGCTGCGCGAGCTGCGGGTCGATGCGGTGAACCTGCACCAGTCGGAGTGGACCGGCGGGATGGTGGCGCTCTACCACCGGTTCCGCCGCATCACGTTCGGGTGGGACGCCCAGCACGAGCGAGTGGTGCGGGCGTTGCTCGCCACGGGGATCGACGGCGTCTTCTCCGACCACGTGGACCGGATGGTCGACGTGGCCGGGTCGGAAGCCGACGCGCCGGCGGGCGGCGACGGGTTCTAGGGGTCGGGACGCGCCGCTAGAGCGAGCCGATGCGGCTCAACGGCCACATGATCAGGAAGGCGCGTCCGACGACGTCGTCCTCGGGGATCGGGCCGAAGACGCGGCTGTCCTGCGAGTCGCCCCGGTTGTCCCCCATGACCCAGAGGTGGCCCTCGGGGATGGTGACCGGGTCGTCGATGCCGTCTGACACCGTGTCCTCCGCCAGATACGGCTCGTCGAGCTCGCGACCGTCGATGTACACGCGACCGTCCTTGGTCTGCACGGTGTCGCCCGGCAGCCCGATGACGCGCTTGATCAGGTCGTCGGGATCGTTCGGCCCGGCGTTCATGCTCTTCGGGCGGGCGAACACGACCACGTCGCCGCGGTTCACGTCGTGGAGGTCGTAGCTGAGCTTGTTGACGAGCACCCGGTCGCCCTCGAGGAGCGTGGGGTGCATGGACGCACTCGGGATCTGGAAGGCCTGGACCAGGAAGGTCTTGACGAGGAACGCCACGACGATCGCGCCGACGATCACCAGCGCCCACTCGACCATGTTCCGCGTGGACGACCGCGACGACCGCTTGGACCGCCGGCCGGAGGGGGTGTCGGTCCGGGCCGACGGTTCGCTCGCCGGGACGGACGGTTCGCCCTCGGGCCCGGACGGTTCGCCCTCGGGCCCGGACGGTCCGCCCTCGGGGCCCGACGGTTCGCCCACGGGGCCCGACGGTTCGCTCACGGGGCCACCGGTCGACGGTTCCGACATCGGGCCGAGGCTATCGGGGCTCACTCGTAC
>JAEXGP010000263.1 GCA_023450775.1 Actinomycetes bacterium
CCCCCCCCCCCCCCCCCCCCCCCCCACGCCCGGTCGGGCCCGGCGATGCCGTCCGCGATCGCGGTGGGCGAACGGCCGTGCCAGTAGGGCGCCGCACCGGTGCGGACCGGCCAACCCGGCAGCTCCGCACCGCCCGCGCCCTGCAGCGCGTGCACGAGTCCGTCGTCGGTCGCCACCAGGAGCTCGTCAGCGCCATCGCCGTCCACGTCGGCGAACGCCGGGCTCGGTGCTCCGGCTCCGGGCACCTCCGGGACCGGCAGACGATCGGGGTCGTCGTGGACGAACACGTGACGATGGTCGATGGCGACACGACCCTCGGCGTCGGTCACGACCACGCGCAGGCGGACGGTGAACCGGTCGGGATCGGGCAGCCCTGCCTCGGTCGTGGGCGTGCCCCGGCCGTTGTCCGGGAGTGCGCTCGCCACCTCTGCCAGGTCGAGCGTTCCCAGCACGCCGTCGGTCGGCGCGGTCGACCCGTCCGACCCGGCGACCACATGCCACTGGTCGGTCGTGGGCCAGGCCGGCGGCTGCAGCCCGGTCGCCCACTCCACCCGGTACGAGTACGACGACGACCGGACCGCGGCGACGCGACCGGTCACGGCGACGGTGCCGCTCGTCGGGAGCAGGTCGAAGCGGTCCGGTCCGGTCAGGTCGGCCTCGGGCGGGATCGCGCCGAGCCGCACCGCCCGCACCGCTTCGTACGCGTTGATCCGGCCGTAGCCCGTGGTCGCGTCCCAGCCCCGGGCGGTGAGGAACCGCCGCTGGCCGAGGTCGTCGACCACCTCGTTGGCCGGATCGCGGTGGTTCGGGGTCGACATGTCGACGTCGTCCGCCGTGGCCCGCAGCAGCTGCGCCACCTCGGACGAGCTCAGCACGTTCGCGTCGGCGCCGGTCACGCCGGCTGCGACCAGGTCGGGGTGGCGGGCGACGCCGGCGTTGCGAGCGGTCGACTCGATGAGTCCGACCATGCCCGCCGAGTTGCCGGTCGCCTCGGACGAGCACCCGTCGCTCGGGACCGTCACCCACGCCACGCCGCCGGTGTTGGTGCAGCCGTTGATCGCCAGCGCGTCCCGGCGTCCGGTCAGCACCGTGACCACGTCGCCGAGGAAGCCCGATCCCTCCGTCACCGAGTTCACCGGGATCGTGTGCGACAGCGCTCCCGGCAGGTTGGGGTGCTGGGACTGCTCGTCGGCCATCGACGCCACGACCGGCACGCCTCTGCGCCACGCGGCGTCGATCGCGGCCTGCGCCTGCGGCGGCGAGTTGATGGCGCCGAGCGCCTCCTGCACGACGTCCGCACCCGAGTCGAGCGCGAACAGCACTCCCGCGGCGAACCGCCCGCCGTCCGCGATGAACGAGTCCGACACCCGGACCGGGAGGTGGAGGCACGACGGACACGTCCCGGCCGCTCCCTCGCCGTCGTGGGCCGCCGTCGAGTCCCGGGCCTCGCCGGTCCCGTGGCCGTAGTCGACGTCGTCGAGCGGGTCGTTGTCGTCGTGCAGCAGGTCCCAACCGGAGATGTCGTCGACGTACCCGTTGGCGTCGTCGTCGACGCCGTCGTTGAACCCGGGGGTGAGGATCAGGTCCTCGGGGTCGAGCAGACCGTTCGAGTTCTGGTCCTCGACGCGGGGATCCGTGGCGAAGTCCGACACCGTGAAGCGCCCGTCGCCGTTGCGGTCGTAGGGGTCGGACGCTCCCGCGGGAACCCCGGCCGGCGGCGGGAGCTCACCCCGGTTCAGGTAGGCCTGGTCCGCCAGGTCGGCCATCGCCTCCGGGTCCCGCCACTCGATGCCCGAGTCGAGCACGGCGATCAGCACGTCCGGTCGACCACGATCGACGCCCCATGCCAGGTCCACCGCGGCACCGAGCTGGCCGCAGAGCCGGTGCGGCGACGGGGCGCTGCGCTCGTCGCGGAACGATCCGAACCGGTAGTCGTCGGGATCCCACTCGCCGGGGAGCGGCCCCGAGGCCACGCCGTCGTACCGCCACGAGTCGCAGTCCGGCGGCGGTGGCTCCGTGCCGTTCGAGACCGCCGGGCGCATGTCCGGCACCGCCACCGTCGTCGTCGGCGCGGTCGACGACGGAGGTGGCGTGCACGCCACGAGCAGCAGCGCGAGCGCGGCCGCCACGAACCCCGCCGCGCGCCACGCGGTTGCCGACCCACCGGGCTCCACCATGTGCCCCCCTCCTGCGTGCGCCCGACCCCCCGGGGCACCGTGCTGAACGTAGCTCAGGAGCGGGTGCTCGCTCCCCGGCGAGCGCTCCGTGCTCAGTCGTCGGCGAGCACTCCGTGCCGCGTCAGGAACCGGGCGGTGGAGTGCTTGTCCACGTGCTGGTGCGCCCGCAACCCTGCCGTGCGTGCGCCCTCGACG
This sequence comes from Actinomycetes bacterium, assembly GCA_023450775.1. GTDB lineage: Bacteria > Actinomycetota > Acidimicrobiia > Acidimicrobiales > Microtrichaceae > Dermatobacter. Next base: position 2,373 of record JAEXGP010000263.1, read on the forward strand.
TTCTCGAGCAGGTCGTCCACGAAGAGCGCGTCCACCGGGTCCACCCCGAGCGCCGAGCAGACCAGACGGAACACGTCGGGATCCGGCTTGGCGATGCCGAGCTCCGCCGTGTTGAAGATCTCGTCGAACTCGTCGAGCAGGTCCAACACGTGGAGGTCACGCCGCAGTCGGGTCGTGCCGTTCGACAGCAACGCCACCGTGGTGCGGCCTCGCACCGACCGCAGCAGCTCCAGCATCTCGGTGTCCACCCGCCCGACGTTGGCCTCCCACTCGTCGATCGCGCCGGCCACGTCGGGCCCGTGCTCGCCGATGACCCGTGCCCGGATCTCGGCCATCCACTGCGGGAACGTCAGCTGCCCGGTCACCGCCGCCGGACCCAGGTCGGGCGAGAACGCGACCGACAGGATCGTGCGGGAGGGCAGACCGAACTCCTCCTCGACCATGTCGAGCTCGTCGTCGTTCCACTGACGGAAGACGCCGTCGAGGTCGAAGATCACGACCGGGACGGACGACGGGTCGGGCGGGGGCGCGTCCGGCATGACGTCCAGTCTGGTCGACGGCACCGACGACGCCGTCAGGCCCGCAGCGAACGCAGGTCCGAGAGCACGCGGGGGAGTGCCTCCAGCAGGCGGTCCACGTCCGCGTCCGTGCTGGACCAGCCGACCGACACCCGCAGGGACCGGTGCGCGTCGGCACCCATCGCTTCGAGCACGGGCGACGGCTCGAGCGACTCGGACGAGCACGACGAACCCGAGTGCACCGACACACCCGCCCGGTCCAGCCCGAGGAGCACGGGCTGCGGCTCCAGGTCCGAGAACGTCAGGCACACCAGGTGGGGGAGCGAGCCGTCGGCCGGGGCGCCGACCACCTCGATGTCGTCCTGCTCCGCGGCCCACGACCGCACGCGGTCGGTCAGCGCCCTGGAGCGGGCGGCCTCGTCCTCCATGCGCGCGGCGGCCTCGGTGGCCGCGGCGGCCAGTCCGATCGCGCCGAGCACGTCCTCGGCCCCCGCCCGACGGGCGCGCTCCTGGTCGCCGCCGACGAGCAGCGGCGGCACCCGCACGCCACGGCGGACCAGCAGGACGCCGGTCCCGGAAGGGGCGCCCAGCTTGTGGCCCGAGATCGACAGCAGGTCCGCGCCCAGGCCGACGAAGTCGATCGGCACGTGGCCCGCCGCCTGCGCCGCGTCCACGTGCACCAGGACGCCGCGCTCCCGGCACGCCTCGACCACCTCGCGGACCGGCTGCAGCGTGCCCACCTCGTGGTTGCCCCACTGCACGTGGACCAGTGCGGTGTCGGGGCGCACGGCGGCCAGCAACTCGTCGGCGTCCACCCGGCCGGTGGCGTCCACGCCCACCACCGAACTCGGACCCCGCGCCGCCCACTCCCTGACAGCTGAGTGCTCGATCGCGGCCAGCACGACGTGGCCGTCACCCGCACCGCGGTCGGCCGCCCGCGCCCGGGCGCCGAACGACGCCGCAGCGATCGACTCCGTGGCGCCGGAGGTGAGCACGACCTCGCGGCTGCGAGCGCCGAACGCCGCGGCGACCTCCTCGCGCGCCTGCTCCAACGCCACGCGTGCGGCCATGCCCTCGTGGTGGATGCGGCCGGGATCGCCCAGGTCCTCGCCGTCGAGGGCCGCGCGCAATGCGGCGCGGGCGGTCGGGCGCAGGGGCGAGGTGGAGGCGTGGTCCAGGTAGGCGCGGGGCACGGCGGCGCTCCGCTCAGTCGTCGAAGGAGGTGACGCAGTGGTCGTCGCCGCCGGGCACCGACGACATCACCTCCACGCTCGTCTCGCCGTAGAGGCTGCCGAGCATGCCCTTGACCATGCCCCGGTCGACCGCACAGATCACCGGGTGCTCGACCGCCGCCTCGCCGAAGGGGCAGTGCTCGGTGACGATCCGCAGCGCGCCACCCTCCTTCTGCGCGTGGGCGGCGAAGCCGTGGGCCGACAGCGCGTCCGCGACCGCGTGCAGCGCCGAACGGAACGACCGGGTGGTCTGGTCGCCTATGGCCGCGGCCATCGTCCGGCCGTACTGCTCGCCGACCTCCTCGGCCAGCATGGAGGCGCGCTCCGGTCCGAGCTCGTTGAGCGCCCGACCGAGCAGCTCGATCAGCACGTCGTCCTGGCGCACCGGCAGGTCGAGCATGACCTCGTCGCTCGCGGTGCGGTACCGCTTGGACGGTCGGCCCGCACCTCCGGCGCCCCGGACCGTGGTGATCTCGAGATAGCCGCCGGCCGCCAGCTTGTCGAGGTGGTGGCGGGCGACGTTGGCGTGGAGGTCGAAGTGGTCGGCCACCTCGGACGCGGTGACGCCGAGCTCGCTCGAGTGGGCGAACAGGTAGATCTCCCGGCGCGTCGGATCGCCGAACGCCGACGTGATGGCGGTGACGGCCGACGCGAACTCGGTGGGGCTCATGGCAGCCACGTCCCCAGCGTACCGGCGGGCCCCTCCTGCGGCCCGCCGGGCCCGTGG
>JAEXGP010000291.1 GCA_023450775.1 Actinomycetes bacterium
CTCGTGGCCCGTCACCTGTTCCTGGCCCATGCCGTCGCCGGGCGCGGTCGCCGGCGCTGGTCGAGCCGCACGGTCGTCGCCATGAACGGGACGCACCTCGGCACCGCCGATCTGGGCCCGCGTGCGCACCCGAACGACGGCCTGCTGGACATCACCGACGGGCGGGTGCCGCGGAGCCAGGTGCGCGCCGCCGCCCGCCGGGAGCGGACGGGCAGCCATCTGCCCCATCCGGGGATCATCGAGCGCCGGACCGCCTCGTACGAGGTGCTCGACGAGCGGGAGCTGCCGATCCTGGTGGACGGTCGCCTGATCGGCGCCGCCACGCACTTCGAGTTCCGCTGCCTCCCCGACGCGCTCGTCATCGTCGTCTGAGGACCGTCGTGTCGGGCGCCGCCAGGCCCCCGACCGGGCGGTTCCGCCCAGGAACGTTCCGACCCACCGATGGGTACCCTCCAACCATGCGAGCGTGGTACCTGGACGAGTCACCCGGCCGCTACCAGTGGGGCGAGGTGCCGGATCCCGAGGTGGGACCCGGCGATGTGAAGGTGCGCGTGCGGGCCACCGCGCTCAACCACATGGACCTGTGGCTCACGACGGGCCTCCCCAAGCCGCCCCGCTTCCCGCACGTGCCGGGCAACGACGTCGCCGGCGTGGTGGAGGAGGTCGGCAGCGCCGTGACCGACTGGGTGCCCGGCGACGAGGTGGTCATCAACACGGCCCTGGTGCCCGAGCGCGCGCTGGTCCGCGGCGACGACAGCGTGCTCGACCCGGCCATGACGCTGCTGGGGGAGGGGTGCTGGGGCGGACACGCCGAGTTCTGCGTGGTCGCCGGCCACCAGCTGGCCCGTCGCCCGACCGGACGCTCGTGGGCAGAGGCCGCGAGCTACCCCGTCTGCTACACGACCGCGTGGCGGCTGTTCCGCAGGGCCGGGCTGCAGAAGGGCGACACCGTGCTCGTCACCGGCATCGGCGGCGGCGTGGCCACGGCCGCGCTGGCGCTCGCCCAGCACGCCGGCGCCCGCGTGTTCGTCACCTCCCGGGACGCCGCCAAGCGCGAGCGGGCGCTGGAGCTCGGCGCCGAGGGTGCGTTCCCGTCCGACGAGCCGTACCCGATCACCTCCGACATCGTCGTCGACAGCATCGGCCCGGCCACGTGGGACTTCGCCTTCCGGACGCTCCGCCACGGAGGGCGCATGTGCGTGTGCGGCGGCACCTCCGGCCCCAAGGTCGAGCTCAACCTGCCCCGCCTCTTCTTCAAGCAGATCGACGTGATCGGCGCGTCGTGCGGCAGCCAGACCGAGTTCCAGCACGTCACGGACCTGCTGAGCGAGGGCCTGCCGGTCGTGGTCGACGAGATCCTGCCGCTCGCGGACTACCCGCGGGCGCTCGAGCGGCTGCGCACCGCGGAGCAGCTCGGCAAGATCGTCCTCGAGCACCCCGAGCCCTGACCGCCGCGGCCGGCCACCCGGACTTCCCGACGAACGCGACCGGGATGGTGGGGAACGCCTGCCGGTAGGGTGGCACGGGTGAGTGCGACGGCAGACTCGGCAGCGACGGCGCGGGCCCACGAGGCGGTCGACCGCCATGCGGACCGCCTGCTCCACGTCAGCCACGAGATCTTCGACCACCCTGAGCTGTGCTTCGAGGAGCGGTTCGCCCACGACCTGCTCTGCGACGAGCTCGAAGCCCAGGGGCTGTCGGTCACGCGCCACGCCCACGGCCTCGAGACCGCGTTCGTCGCCGAGGCCGGCACCACCGGGCCGGTCGTCGCGGTCATCTGCGAGTACGACGCGCTACCGGGCGTCGGCCACGCGTGCGGTCACAACGTCATCGCCGCCGCGGGGCTGGGCGCCGGGCTGGCCGCGGCGGAGCTGGCGGACGAGCTCGGCGGGCGGGTGCGCGTCGTCGGCACCCCAGCGGAGGAGGGCGGGGGCGGCAAGGTGTTCCTGCTCCGCGACGGCGCGTTCGACGGCGTCGACGCCGCCCTGATGGTGCACCCGGCCGACCACGACCTGCCCACGATGGCGGCGATCGCCATCCAGCGGCTGTCGGTCACCTACACCGGCGAGGCCTCGCACGCGGCGGCGGCGCCGTGGAACGGCCGCAACGCGCTCGACGCCGCGGTGCTCGGCTACGTGAACGTGGCGGCGCTGCGTCAGCACATCCGCCCCGACGAGCGCATCCACGGCATCTTCACCGAGGCGGGCGAGCAGGCCAACGTCGTGCCCCGCCGCGCCGCGGCGTCGTGGTACGTCCGCTCGCCGAGCGTCGAGGGTCTGGCCGCCCTCAAGGAGCGGGTGCTGGCCTGCCTCGCCGCCGGCGCCCAGGCGGCCGGCTGCGAGATGTCCCACGAGTGGCTGGACCCCGCCTACGACGACCTGGTCGACGACGCCTGGCTGCTCGACCGCTGGCGGGAGCGCTCGACCGAGCTCGGTCGCCCGCCCCAGGACCCCGAGGTGGTGGGCGCCGTCGTCGGCAGCACCGACATGGGCAACGTCAGCCATGCCGTGCCGTCGATCCACCCCATGATCGCCGTGGCCCCGCCGGGGGTGGCGATCCACACCCCCGACTTCGCCGTCCACGCCAGGGGGCCGGCCGGCGACGCCGCCGTGCTCGACGGCGCCAAGGCCATGGCCGGCGTGGTCCTGGACCGGTGGGCGGCCGGGGGCGCGAACCGCACGGATCCGGGGGTCTGAGGCGATCCCCAGGGCCGGTCCCGCCCGGCTCTATCCTCACGGCCGATGACGGCACTCCCGACCTACGTCGCCGAGCAGTTCACACAGGAGGAGGCGACGGTCCTCCGCCGCTACTTCACCAGCCTGGACGGGCCGGTGTTCGCCCTCGTGAACCTGCCCGAGGTCGTCAAGGGAGCCCTGTTCGCCCGTTACTCGCGGTCCGCCAAGTCCCTGCGCCGGCTGTTCCTGGACGAGTTCGTGGGGGAGCTCGACACCACCGGCGACGAGACCGTCGACGCCACGATCGGCCTGGAGCGGGCGGAGTCGCTCTACGACCGGGTGTTCTTCGAGTACGGCGACGACAGCGTCGCCCAGCTCGGCGGCGTGCACCTGGCGTGCGAGCAGGCCTCGAACCTGCTCACGAAGATCCTCGAGTGGGGCCGGCTGATGTCCTACCTGGAGCAGTCGACCCGCTACATCCCCTACGACGAGCGCCTGGGCGGTCGCTACCGGTACCACCGCGACCCCGAGATCCTCGGCTCGCACCTGGGCGCCCGCTACGTGGGCGACATGGACCAGCTGTTCGACACGTACTCGGCCCTGGCGCTGGACATGCAGGAGCACTTCCGGGACCGCCACCCCAAGAGCGAGTCGGACTCCGACTTCGTGTACCGCCAGGCCATCCGGGCCAAGGCGTTCGACGCGGTGCGGGGCATCCTGCCCGCGGCCTCGCTGTCCAACGTCGGCATCTACGCGTCGGGCCAGGCCTTCGAAACGCTGCTGCTGCGCATGCGCTCGCACCCGCTGCCCGAAGCCCGCCAGTACGCCGACCTCATGCTCGTGGAGCTGCGCAAGGTCGTGCCGAGCTTCCTCAAGCGGGTGGACCTGCCCGACCGCGGCGTCGCCAGCTCGGAGTACCTGCGCGCCAACCGCGACGCCATGGAGGCGATCACCTACGAGATGCTCTCGGGCGACGCCGTCGACGGACCCACCGAGCCCGGTGTCGAGCTCGTCGACTTCGACCCCGAGGGCGAGCTCAAGGTCGTGGCCGCGATGCTCTACCCGTACACGGGTCTGGCGGAGTCCACGCTGATCGAGCGGGTCCGCACCATGTCGGTCGAGGACCGCCTGGCGGTCATGCGCTCCTACGTCGGCGAGCGCACGAACCGCCGCCACAAGCCGGGCCGGGCCCTGGAGCGGACGGACTACCGGTTCGACGTCGTGTCCGACTACGGCGCCTTCCGGGACCTGCAGCGTCACCGTCTGATGACGATCGAGTGGCAGGAGTTGACGCCGGCGCACGGCTACACCCGTCCGGCCGCGATCGACGAGGCCGGCATGACCGGCCGATTCGACGACGCCATGGAGCGGTCGGCCGCGCTGTGGTCCGTGCTGGCCGAGCGGTTCCCCGAGCGGGCCTCCTACGCGGTCTCCCTGGCGTACCGCATCCGCTACGCCATGCAGTTCAACGCACGTGAGGCCATGCACCTCATCGAGCTGCGGACCTCGGTCCAGGGCCATCCGAGCTACCGAGCGATCGGTCAGCAGATGCACCACCTCATCGCGGAGCGCGCGGGGCACCGGGCGATCGCCGAGATGATGCGGTTCGTCGACCACTCCGGCGAGGCCGAGCTCGAGCGTCTGGGTGCGGAACGGCGGGCCGAGACCCGCCGGACCGAGTCCGCCTGAGCACCCGCGCCAGGCCGGTGCGACGAGGGTCACGCCCTGGTTCCGGATCTGATACTCCCCGGGCGGGCGTCATGTCTATGATGCGCCCCGACCTCGCCCCGACGACCCCCCGCCACCAGGCCTGAGCGATGGCCGAGAGGAACATGGACGACGACGAACTCCTTGAAGAGGACACCGACGACGAGGAGAGCCTCGAGGACGAGGGCGCGCTCGACGACGACCTGGAGGACGACCTCGAAGAGGTCGACCTGGGCGACGACGACGATGCCGAGGTGGCCGTCGAGGAGGACGAGGACGACGCCGTCGACGACGTCCCCGCGGCCAAGGCCAAGCGCGCCACCGACGACGACGACGAGGACGACGAGGACGTCGATCCCGACGACGTCGAGGCCGACCTGGACACGATCCTCAAGGACCGCATCGCCGCCGGCGACGACGACGAGGACGAGGACGAGATCGAGGAGCCCGGCGCCGAGTCCGGCGAGCGCGTCGCGGCCAAGACCGCTGACGAGTTCACCTGCCCCACGTGCTTCCTGATCGTGCACCCTCGGCAGTTCGGCCGGCCCGGTGCGCTCACGTGCCCCGAGGGCTACGACCCGTGCGGCGGCATCGAGATCGTGCAGAAGCTCACGGGCAAGCAGCCGGCGAAGGGCAAGAAGGGCTGAGCGTGGTCCGACCCCTGGATCTGCCGGCGGCCCTCCTGGAGGAGGTGGCCGGCGCGGTCCCGCTCCTCGTCGAGCGCACCCGCTCGCAGGTGGAGCTGGCCCAGCGGGTCGTGTCCCACCTGCCGTGCCTCGGCCGTCACGGCCAGTCGGCGGGTCCGGAGGACGGTGCCGACGGTGGGACCGCCGCGCACACGGCGGACGGCGCATCGTCCGACGCGCCGCTCGCCCCGGTGGTGCCGATCTCCGCCGCCGCGGTCGAGCCCGACGTCGACGCACCCGCTCCGCACGAGCTGAGCATCCCCGATTACGACAGCCTGGCCGCGTCGCAGGTGGTGCCCCGGCTGGCGTCGCTGTCGATCGAGGAGCTCGCCGACGTCGAGGCCTACGAGCGGGCCCACCGGGCACGCCAGACGATCCTGAACCGGGTCCGCCAGCTCCAGTCCGCCGCGGACGGGTCCTGACCAGTGGGCCCGGCGCCCACCCCGTCCTTCGAACCGGTCGTGCGGCCGGCGACGCCGGCCGACCGGGACCAACTGGTCCGCCTGGCCGGGCTGGCGCTCGACCACCTGGACACCCAGCGCGGCGGGGCCGTGTACCGCGACCGGGAGGCCCGTCCCGCGCCGGTGGACGCCACCGTCGACGAGGACCTGGCCGCCGCTGCGGACGGCCGGGCGATCGTCCTGCTCGGGTGCCTGGGACCCGTGCCCGTCGGCTACGCGGTGGCGAGGGTGGAACCCACACGGGCGGCGCCGCTCGCCGTCGTGGAGGAGCTGTACGTCGAGCCCGAAGCCCGCGGGGTCGGCGTGGGCCGTGCGCTGATGACCGAACTGGTCGCCCGTGCGGAGGAGGAGGGCTGCGGCGGCATCCAGGCCGAGGCGCTCCCCGGCGACCGGGCCACCAAGAACTTCTTCGAGGGCTTCGGCCTGGTCGCCCGCAAGATCACCGTGCACCGACCGCTCGGCGACGGCGCGTCGGGGTCGGACCTCGGCGAGAGCTCACCCGACGACGGCGGGGGAGCGACCGGTGACTGACCCTCGGCGGGTCGATCCAGGTGTGGTCGATCCGGGAGTGGTCGATCCGGTCGTGCGCGCCGGCGCCGTCGCCACCCGGGGCAACGACCTGCTCGTCGTGCGGCGGGACCAGGGCCCGACCGAGGGTCGCTGGTCGGTGCCGGTCGCCCGCATCGCCGGCGGGGAGACCATGGTCGAAGCGGTCGTGCGGGCGGTGGCCACGCAGTGCGGGCTGGACGCCCTGTCGGGACCGTTCCTCGGCTGGTACGAGTCGATCCGCAGCGACGACGACCGGCTGGTCGACCACGACGTGGTCGCGTGCTTCCAAGCCGTCGTGCTCGATGACGCGACGCCCGTCGCCGGCGACGACGTGGCCGAGGCGTCGTGGATGCCCGTCTGGGACGTCGCCGAGCTCCCGCTCGTCGACGGCCTGGCCGAGCTGCTCGCCGAGCACGACGTCATCGACACCCTCGCCTGAGCCCCGGGCCCGACAACGAACGCGGAACTCGGGACACGTCGCGCCCACATCGGGCGCGAGCGGTCCCGTGTCCAG
>JAEXGP010000305.1 GCA_023450775.1 Actinomycetes bacterium
CCCGGGGTGCCCGGCGACGGCCGGCTGGCGTTCCTGGTGCAGGTGCAGGAGCGCGCGGGCGTGGCCGTGGCGACCGTCGACGACGCCTCCCTCTCGGCTGCGCAGCGGGACCTCATGGCCGTGATCGTGGACGCGGCCACCACCGCACGGGAACGGCGGGGTGCGACGACCGGTGCAGGGACGGACCGGCTGGGCGACGCGTCGGTGCCGGACGCCGCCATGGGCCGGGCCTGGCCCGACGTGTTCGCGGCGCTCAGCGACGTGGGCGCCGCGGAGGGGATGATCCGCCTGGTCCACGCCCGGCACCGGGTGCGGCGCAGCGCTGCTGGCGCTGCCGATGACACCGGGCTCGGCTGCGGGTCGGACCGTGTGGCCACGTCGAGCCGCGCCACTCCGTCGGGCCGCGAGCTGCGCACGATCTCGCACGCCGGCGGTCGCTGCTTCGACGACGTGTTCCTGGTCCGGCGTGCCCCGGGCGAGCCGTTGGAGTCCCCGCCCGGCGGGGATGCCACGGGGAGCGACGACACCGCCGATCCCACCGACGGACCGGCTCGCGTGGCCACACCCCGGGTCGAGCTGGTCCGCGCGGCCCGCACGGCGCCCGTCCGCAGCGACGCGTTCGCGCTGCTGAGCGGCGACGCCAACCCGCTGCACCGCAGCGACCTGGTGGCCCGGCTCGCCGGGTTGCCGCGCCGCATCGTCCACGGCATGTGGACCAGCGCGACGGCGCAGCAGGTCGTCGTCGACGAGGTGCTCGACGGTCGGGCCGACCGCCTGGCCCGATGGGACCTGCGCTTCCTCGACGTGGTGGAGCCGGGAGAGGAGGTCACCGTGGTCCTCACGCGGATCGCCGTCCGCGACGGGCGGCGCATCGTCGAGGTCGACGTGCGCTGCGGCGACCGTCCCGTGGCGATCGGCGAGGCGGAGGTCGCGCCGGTGCGCACCGCGTACGTGTTCCCGGGCCAGGGCATCCAGCACCGCGGCATGGGCAGGGCCACCCGTGACCGCTCCGAGGCCGCCCGCCGCGTGTGGGAACGGGCCGAGCGCTACTGCCGGAGCGAGCTCGGCTTCTCGCTGCTCGACGTGGTGGACCGCAACCCGACCGAGATCGAGGTGGAGCTCGGCGACGGGCTCAGCGTCCTGCACCGGCATCCCGAGGGCGTGCTCCACCTCACCCAGTTCACCCAGGTGTCGATGGCGACGCTCGCCGCGTCGCAGGTGGCCGAGCTCAAGGAGGTCGGCGCGTTCGACCCCGACGCCGTGCTGGCCGGGCACTCCGTGGGCGAGTACAACGCGCTCGCCGCGGTCGGCGGCGTGCTGCCGCTGGAGGCCGTGCTCGGTGTGGTCTGGGCGAGGGGCAGCGCCATGCACACGCTGGTCCCCCGGGACGAGGAGGGCGTCTCCGGCTACCGGCTCGCCGTCGTCCGACCGCACCTGGCCGGGCTCGACGCGGACCACGCCGTCGCCCTGGTCGACGCGGTCGCCGCCGACACCGGCGAGCTGTGCGAGGTCGTGAACCACAACCTCCGCGGACGCCAGTACGCCGTGGCCGGCACGACCGCCGCGCTGGCCGAGCTGCAGGCCCGGCTGGGCACCGGGCAGGCGCCGGGGCGCGCTCCGTACCTGGAGGTGCCGGGCATCGACGTGCCGTTCCACTCCCGGGCGCTCGCGCCAGGGGTCGCCGAGTTCCGGGACCACCTCGACCGGGCGCTGCCCGAGGAGATCGACCCCGCCCGGCTGGTCGGGCGCTACGTCCCCAACCTGTACCCGGTGACGTTCCGGCTCGATCGGGCCTACGTCGAGGGCATCGCCGCTGCGTGCGACGGGCAGGCCTGTGCGGAGGTGCTCGACGACTGGGACCGACTCAGCACCCGGCCGGCGCGGCTCGCCCGCCAGGTGCTGGTGGAGCTGCTCGCGTGGCAGTTCGCGTCGCCGGTCCGGTGGATCGAGACGACCGACGTGCTCCTCGCGCCGGTCGCCGACGGCGGTCTGGGCGTGGAGCGCGTGGTCGAGATCGGTGTGGGCGCGTCGCCCACGCTGGCCAACCTGACCAAGGCCGCGGTGGCGGCCGAGGGCCACGGCGCCCAGGTGCTGCACGTGGAGATCGACGAGCTCGAGGTCATGGAGCGCACCGAGCCGCCGGCGCCGGTCGTCGAGGACGGCCCTGCCGAGCAGGACACTGCCGACGACGTCGCCGACGACGCGGGTGCCGCCGCGCCCGCACCGGTCGCGACGCGGGCGGCGGCGCCGGGCGCCTCGCCGCAGGGTGACGTGGCCGACGCCCCGGTGGGCCTGGCCGACGCCGTGCCGGCGCTGCTCGCCCTGAGCGCTGGCCTCCGCCTGGACCAGCTCGGCGACGACACCGTCGAGCAGCTCGTCGACGGCGCCTCCTCCCGGCGCAACCAGGTGCTGATGGACCTGGGCAAGGAGCTGGGCATGGGCGCGGTGGACGGCGCGCACGAGCTGCCGATCTCCGAGCTCGTCACCCGCCTGGAGGAGCACGTGCGGGGCCACCGCCACCCCGGACCGGTCCTCTCCGCCATGGTCGACACGGCGGTCGCCGCCGCAGCCGGGCGCTGCGGGGCGTCACCCGGGCGACTCGCCGACCGGGTGCGGGGCACGTGGGGCCTGGGCGAGGGCTGGGTCGAGCACTGTCGCCTGGAGATCGCGCTCGGCACCCGCGACGGCGTCAGCCGCCGCGGCGGTGACCTGGCGACCCTGCCCACCGACGACGCCGACCAGCTGGTGGACGCCGCGCTCGCCGCCGTGGCCGACCGGTTGGGCGTGACGATCTCCATGCCCACGGCCGATGCCGGGGCCGGGATCGACGGGGCGGCCGTGGAG